>BGZN01000011.1 GCA_003864455.1 Candidatus Termititenax aidoneus
CGGTGGACGGCGATTTGCAAGATGACACGAGAGAGGATATTCAATATTTGCGTGTGAAGCTGGCCTATCAAGCTGGACGAGAAAAAAATAATGGACCGCTGAAAGCACTACAGAAAAGATTGGATACAGAAATCCAGAAAATTAATACTAAACCCGAGTGGGAAAAATTTGCTAAATTGATGGAGACAATCGTGGCATATCATAAATTTTATGGAGGTAAAGACTAATGGCAACACAAAGAAAGATATTGGATAAAATAAAAATCACCGGAAAATTGACGTTGGTAACAGGTTTGCACATCGGTTCCAGCAAAGATTTTGCGCCGATCGGCGCTGTGGACAGCGTAGTGGTACGCGATCCGCTGACTCGCCGGCCGATAATCCCGGGCAGCAGTCTCAAAGGCAAGTTGCGCACTTTGTTGGTTAAAGCTTTTGATGCCGACAAACTAGATAATGCTGATTTGAATAAAATCGATACAGACCCTAATCAAGTTAAGCGTTTGTTTGGCGCGTCCGCCCCAGAGATAGTTGGTTCTCGTCTGCAGTTTTGTGATTTGTTTGTTGATAAGTGCAGTGTGGAAAAACTAAGAGATAAAACGGATTTGTATTTAACTGAAATTAAGTTTGAAAATACGATTAATAGGACAGATTCTGTAGCTAATCCGCGCCAATTAGAGCGCGTGCCGGCCGGTGCGAGTTTTGATTTTTACCTGGTTTATAATGTGGAAATTAAGGAAGAAATAGAGGAGGATTTTGCTAATTTAGCCATAGCATTAAAATTTCTCCATTTGGATTATCTGGGCGGCAGCGGCACGCGCGGCTACGGCAAGGTCAAAATCGCAGAATTAAAAGTCGAACCGCAAAAACTTAACGGCCAGACCATAATTGATGATACTCTGCGAAAGACTTTACAGGAAAAATTGGCGGAAAGCGAAAAATATGCTTTGTCTCTATAAACTAAGATTTACCGCGACCGTCCATTTTGGCGCGGAGCGTCCGGGTATCGGCTTGGAAAAGAGCCAGCCGCACTGCTATGCGGACACTTTTTTTAGCGCACTCTGCCAGGAAATATTGGCGCTGCATGACGAGCCTAGACTGCGGGAGTTTATACAGACGGTACAGGCCGGAAAATTTTTGTTTTCGGATTTATTGCCATATGTCGGCGACGAACTGTATGTGCCCAAGCCAGTGCACAGACTGGCGCGGGAAGATAACGACGAAATGGAAGTCCCAAACGGCGGTAAAAAGAAAATGAAAAAAATAAAGTTTATTCCTGTAACAGAGCTGGCTGAATATCTGTGTTCCGGGCAGGCAGAGGTGCAAGAGTTTGCGGTAGAAATCATGTATGACAAGACACAAATTTTGCGCCAGCCGGAAACGAAGCCGGACGGTATTAAACATACCGAACTTTTTTCGGTCAGCGTGCATCGTTTTAAAGAAAATTGCGGTTTGTATTTTATTGTTGAACTACCCGAGGAACAAAAAGCTTGGTTTGACAATCTCTTAAAGTCGCTGGGGTTGACCGGTATCGGCGGAGAAGTTAGTTCTGGTTATGGCAAGTTTGAGTTTGCAGCGGGACAAAGTTTAACGCCCGCTATTGGTTCGCCGGCAGAAAAAGAGCTGCTGGTTCGTCTAACGAATGACATCGCAGCGAGATACATGACACTCTCTTGCTTTTTTCCAAAAGACGCGGCGGAGATCGCTGTTTTACAAGGCAAAGAGAGCCGCTATGTGCTAATACCGCGCGGCGGTTTTGTCAGTTCGCCAGCCTATGCGGATACCCCGACCAAGAAAAAACCGATAGTCATGGTTAAGGCTGGTTCTTGTTTGGCCGGAAAAGTGGAGGGCGGCATTGTCGATGTCTCTGATCGCGGCACTCATCCTGTCTGGCGTTACGGCAAACCGCTGTTGCTGGCGTTGGGAGATAAATAATGAAGCGGCAAAATATTTATTCATACAAAATGGAATTATATATTTTGTCCCCGCTATTTATTGGTGATGGCGAAAGCATCAAAGAGATAAAATCAGAAGTTGAATTTAGAGAAAAAATTCTAAAAAAAGACAAACAAAGAATAGAGCAATGGATTAACTATTTTACAAATTTTGCGGAGTTAAAAAGAAACGAAACGGATAAAGAAAAACAAAGCAGGAATCTCCACCAGAGATATGAGCGGCGTATACCCCAAGAAGCAAATCAACCGTCTTTGTCTGGATATTTACGATTTATCAAGGACTCTGAGTTTAAACCAAACCAGAAATCCGAATGTTTCATCCAAACTGCCGGACGTGGATATGTCCCTGGGTCCAGTATAAAAGGCGCTATCCGCACGGCTCTTGTTGCTGAGTTGATTCGGGAGAAAAAGTTGAATATGGAAGACGCCGAGACGGAGTTGAAAAAAGCCCTGAAGTATATTCAAGTAACAGATACCAATACTTGCCCGGAAACAAGCTTTGCATACTATGAAATAAAGCCGCAGAAAATTATTGATAATAAACAAGTGGGCTATTCTAGAGATTTTACTGTACGTAAAAAATTTCTAAAAGCTGGCGAAATATTGACTTTTGGGATAACTATTTCAGAACGTTCTGGCTATACATTGAAAAGAATTTTAGAGGTTTTAGATAAGCATTACGGACAGGTTTTGCAAGAAAATAAAACAGCGTTAGAAAATAAAGAAAATATTAAAACGCATGATTATACAAAAAAACAAAAGCTGTACTTGACTAAAGACGGCATTACAAGGTTACCCAATATTAATATTGGGGGACAGTCGGGGTTTAATACCAAAATTGTTTTACGCGCCATGTCTCCTGATGAGCATAAATACATAGCTGCCAAGAAAATCATATTGGCGGGAAAATTTAAACGGCACGCTCATGATAGCGCGGCGCTTGCTCCTAGATATTTAAAATTTGCCGAGATTAACGAGCCTGAGTCTGGTTTAACACCTGGTTGGTGCAGGATTGTTGCAGTTGAGAAATTATGCTAACCTCCCTCGATATTGAATTGGAAGCACAAAATGGGATCAACCGTTACAGCGGTTCTTTGCTGCACGGCGTCTTGATGGAAAAGCTTGATGCGGATTATGCCGAAGCTCTGCACCACAATGAGCTGCAGCCTTTTTCCCAGTTTTTGTTCCGTGATTATCAAAAAGACTGCTATGTCTGGCGCATCTCCACCTTGACGGCAGAAGCCAAGGAAAATATTATCCAGCGTTTACTGACGGACAACGCGGCGGAAATCGTTCTCAAGCACAATAATGCGCAAATAAAAATACTGAGCAAAAATTTAACCGATCCTGCAACGTATCAAACATTGGCGGATAACACTATGACCGGCGAGCTTCAACGCCGTTTGGTCTTGCGTTTTGTTACGCCGACGACTTTCAAGTCCGCCGGAGAATTTGTCTTATTTCCTGATGTGCGTTTGGTTTACTCCTCGCTGTGGCGTAAATGGAACGCCTTTGCTTCGGCTATTGCGTTGGACGACGCAGCCGCGCAGGAGCATCTTATCAAGCACACCAAGTTGTCCGCCTATCGATTGCGCACCACGCGCTATGAGCTGGAAGGCATTCGGGTTAATTCTTTTTGGGGAGAGGTTTGTTGGCATGTTAACGGGCCAGAGACCCTGGCAAGGCTTGGCAGCCTCTTGATTGCTTTTGCCAGCTATGCCGGAGTAGGCGCCAAGACCGCTCTGGGAATGGGAGGGGTAAATGCTTGATCAGAAACAAATTTTAGTGTCGTTTTTTGGCAGCCACGACACATTGGAGAGCGAGAAACAAAAACTAAAAGGACCAATCGCGCAGTTGTGCGTCAGCCAACATTTGCCGAGGCTGGAAAAAATATTTATTTTTGTCTCAAAAGATAAGGATCCTGATCTGCCCAAATCCAAATTATTTTTTAAGCGTTATTGTGATGACGGCCTGGAGCAGTTGTATCAAAAATATGCCGACACGCAAACCATCGAATTTTCTATAGATAATCCAACTGACCAAAAAGAGATTTCGGAATTGGTGGGACAATATGTTGCGGAATTTAATAAATACACGCAGTCCGGTTATGAGGTTTATGTCAATCTTTCATCCGGAACTCCGGCCATGATTGCGGTTATGTCATTATTGATAGCAACGAAACGTTTAGCCGGCATCGGGATTTATTCGCCCAATCCAGAATTTGACACTGAAGTTAGAATCGACAGGCTGGATTATTATCATAAATCTTTTGACTATAAAATGCTGCATTTGTTTATTGATAAATATAATTATCAAGCCTTAAGCGAGTGCCTAAGGGACAAAACCTTGATCGGCAATATTGTTACGAATAATTTTAAGAGCTTGGCAGAGTTTGCCAAAAACAGATTGCTTGGCAATTTTGAAAAAGCAGCGGAAATCTATCAGGGGAAAAACTGGGATCTCAGCTATGAAACTCCGCAGCAATTGGTCGGGCAGGCTTATGAGTATTTTTGGGTGGCAAAAATTGCCCAGAAAAACGGCGATAATTTTTCTGCGGTATTGAAGCTGAGTATAGCTCTGGAAAAGCTCGTGTATTTTATCAATAGAGAAATCTTAAAGCAAAAATACCCTGAAGCTATTTCTGTAGAAAAAAATGGAAGTTATGTTTTAAACTTGGCATGTGTAAAACAAAAGTTTCCCAAGTTTCTGAATGAATTAGAGAGTATATCGTATAATAACATTAATGTTCTCGATAAAAAACTGGATGCTTTTGTGTCGGAAAAACTTTTGATTTTTCTGACAACAAAAACTGCTTACTCAGAATATAAGGCGCTTGCTGACTATGCGAAAAAACTCGAATTGGGCGAGAAGAAAAGTTTACGCAATAAACGTAATAAGCTGGCTCATTATGTCGCAGAAGCGCGGCCAGTACCCGAAAAGTTTTTTGAAAATGCATCTGCGTTGCTACAAGAAACCGCGGATAAATTTGGTTCGCAATTTCCGGAGGGATATTTTACCCAGGATGTTTATGAACAAATAAATGAAAATTTAAGAAAAGAAATCCTGTTTTAATTTGTTATACTCTACCCCATGCGTAAAATTCTAGTCCTACTTTTGTTGTGCGCCGTGGGGCTGGCTTTTGAGCTGGCCGACCTGTATTACCGGCAGAAATTTTCCGGTGATGTCGTAGTAATCCACAAGCAAAAAAAATATTTAACCCTGCATAAATCCGGCGCGGCTTACCGCTATCCGATCGCCACTGGCCGGAATACCGGCGACAAACAGGCTGTCGGCGACAGACGCACACCAGAGGGAATTTTTCGGATTGTCTCAATCGAGCCGTCAGAAACCTGGGCTTTTGATTTTGACGACGGGCTGGGGCCGATCACCGGCGCTTACGGACCCTGGTTCTTGCGTTTCAACGGCAAGTGGGACGGCATAGGCATACACGGCACGCATGACGAGACGACTATCGGCCTGGACGACACGCACGGCTGCATTCGTCTGCGCAACGCTGATTTACGAGAATTAAAAGACCGCGTCACCCTCAATTATCCGGTGATTGTTTTGCCGTAAATGCAGTTAAATTCGATTCTCATGTATAATTCTGGGCATGGCTTACAAAATAGATTTGCCTTTGGCCAAAGCAGATATTTTGCGGTTTAAATCCGGCGACGAACTTTTTTTAAACGGCGTTATTTACACCGCCCGTGATGCCGCGCATCAAAAAATCCACAAACTTTTGCAGGAAAATCAGCCGCTGCCTTTTCCGTTGGAAAATCAGGTGATTTACTACGCGGGGCCTGCGCCAGCGCCGGACGGCAAACCGATCGGCTCCATAGGCCCGACGACCAGCGACCGTATGGACCCTTTCACGCCGGAATTACTGGAACGCGGCTTGGCCGCGGTTATCGGCAAAGGGCCGCGCGCGCCGGAAGTTCGGGCTGCTTTTCAGCAAAAACAAGCCCTGTATCTCGGCGCAATCGGCGGCGCTGGCGCTTTGCTGGCACGGTCAGTTATCGCCGCGGAAATAATTGCGTTTCCTGAGCTGGGCACGGAAGCCGTGCGCCGCCTGACCGTAAAAGATTTTCCGGCAACGGTTATTTACGACACGCGCGGCGGTGATCTTTACTCGCGTGCCTAAACAACCGCTGATTTTTATCCCCGGCTGGAATGTCCGCGCGGAATTTCTGCAGAATTTTGCGGAAAATTTTGCGGACTATGAACTGTATTATTTCACGCCGCCGCCGGTGACTAACGGCGACGCGTATCAACAGGCGGCCGGCGCTTTGCAGAAATTTATTGAGAAAAAAAAGATTACCGCGCCGGTTTTGCTCGGCTGGTCAATGGGCGGACAAATAGCGCTGCTTTACAGCGAAATATACACACCCGGCAATGCCGTTGTGCTGGTCAATTCCGCGGCGGTTTTTTCCAGAGACACTGAAGCGCAAAAAAGCTTTCACCTGGCCTGTCAAAGGAATTTTCACGGCGCGGCCAGGCATTTTTTGCGGCTGATGGAAAATTCTCCGGACGAAAACCTGCTGCTGCAAAAATATTTTATTGACGATAAGGCCAGCGCTTTGAATTATCTGCGCGCTTTGCAGGCCGCCGATTTGACCGCCGTTGTGCGGAACAGCCGTTATCCGCTGGGTATTTTGCATGCGTGTGCGGACAAAATAATTCCATTTACGGAAGCGGAGTATTTGCGAAATTTGCGGCCGGATGCGGCTTGGCAGAAAATTGCCGGCGCTAAACATTGTCCGTTCTTTTCGCATTGTGATAAAATAACCAACCTGCTGGATGAGGTGGCGCATGGTTAAAAAAATAAAAATATACAAATTGAAAAATCCGGCTGAACCGAATCTGTACGAAAATTATTTTGACTACAGCAAAGTGCCGGTGATCGAGTTTGAGAAAAAAACTGTGCCGCAGTTGCGTCCGCAAGACACCTGGATCACGGACACGACTTTTCGCGACGGCCAGCAGTCCCGTCCGCCCTATGATGTCGAGCAGATCGTGCAGCTTTTCAAATTTTTGCACAAATTAAGCGGACCCAACGGTGTGATCCGCCAGTCGGAATTTTTTCTCTATACGGACAAAGATAAAAAAGCCGTGGAAAAATGTTTAGAGTTAGATTATCAATTCCCGGAAATTACCGGCTGGATACGCGCGGTCAAAGACGATTTCAAATTGGTCAAGGCGATGGGTTTGAAAGAAACCGGTATTTTGACTTCGGCGTCGGATTATCATATTTTTTTGAAACTGAAGAAAAACCGCCGGCAGGTGCTGGAGGATTACCTGGCGGTGGTGGACGCTGCGCTGGCAGAGGGCGTGCGGCCGCGCTGCCATTTTGAGGATATTACCCGCGCGGATTTTAAAGGCTTTGTCCTGCCTTTTGCGCAGGCGCTCATGGAGCGCAGCCGGCAGGCCAAGATCCCTATAAAAATCCGCGCCTGCGACACGCTGGGTCTCGGCCTGCCGTATCCCAACGCGCCGCTGCCGCGTTCAGTGCCTAAAATTTTCCACGCTCTGCACGAGGAAGCCGGCGTGCCTTCGGAACTGCTGGAATGGCACGGCCATAATGATTTTCACAAAGTGCTCGTCAACGCGACGACAGCCTGGCTGTACGGCTGCGCGTCAGTCAACGGCACTTTGCTGGGCTGGGGCGAGCGCACCGGTAACGCGCCGCTGGAGGCGCTGCTCATGGATTATATTTCCATGCACGGCGGCGACACCTGCGGCATAGACACGACTATCATCACCGATGTGGCGCGCTATTATCATGACGATCTCGGCGATCCGATCTCGCCCAATCAGCCTTTTGTCGGGCGCGATTTCAACACGACGCGCGCCGGCATACACGCGGACGGCGCGATTAAAAACGAACGCATTTACAATATTTTTGACACCGGCAAACTGCTCAACCGCCCGATGTCCGTGGCGATTACCGATAAATCCGGCACGGCTGGCATCGCTTTTTGGATCAACGAACATTTTCGTCTGCCTGAGGAAAGAAAGATCGCCAAAGACGATCCGCGTCTGCAGCGCATTTACAAATGGGTTATGGCGCAGTACGCCAAAGACCGCGTGTCCACGATTTCCGAAGCCGAGTTGATCGATCAGGCCAAAAAACACATGCCGAGCTTGTTCCATTCTGATCTGGAAGGCTTGAAGAAAAAAGGCCGCCGCCTGGCGATCTCTGTCATCAATAGTCTGGCGGACAAATACCGCGCGGAGTTGCTGACTCTCGACCCGGCGGTCATCGAGCCGATTTTGCAGGATTTCAGCGCCAATGAAGCGTTCATCAAATTGATTTATGTCGTCAATCCTCAGGGACACAAAATCACGCGCAATATCACGCAGCCGGAAGATGAAAATAAATACAGCGCGCTGGGCGGAGAATTTGCCGACCGCAATTGGTTCAAAGACGCCATCGCCACCAAAAAAGTTTTGGTTTCAGATTTTTATGTTTCCAAATATATCGGCGAGCTATGTGTTACAGTGTCCAAGCCGCTGCTCGGCAAAAACGGCGAGATCGTCGGTGTGCTGGGTATCGACATCAATTTCAACAATTTAATTAAATTAGACTAATGCCGGATAAGCAAAGAATAAGCTCCGCTTTTTCACGGGCGGCGCCTGAATACGACCGCCGCGCCGTCTGGCAAAAACAAGTCGCGCGCCGGTTATTGGCGCGGCTGGGATTTCGTCCGGCCAACGCGCTGGACCTGGGCTGCGGCACAGGCGAAATGCTGGCTTTGCTGGCGGAGAGATTTCCCGGAATAAAATTAAGCGGTCTGGACAGCGCGCGCGGCATGATCGCGCAGGCGCGGGAACGCCTGCGCGCCTATCCGCAAATTGTTTGGCAGACCGGCGACATGGAGCATTTGCCGTATCCTGACCAAGCGTTTGCTCTGATCGTTTCTAATCTGGCGCTGCAGTGGCTGGAGTCGCCTTCGCGCGCGTTCACGGAAGCGCGGCGCGTTTTGCGCGCCGAGGGCTGTTTTTTATTTACGACTCTGGCTTCCGGCACTTTGCAGGAATTGCGCGCGGCCTATAAAAAAGTTTGCGGCCAAGCGGACAATCTCCATAAATTTTTGCCAGCGGCGCAAATCCGCGCCGCGCTGAGCGAGCAGGGATTTTCTATAGAATATTTCTCGGCGGAAACAGAAACGCAGTATTTTCCCGACCTGCGCTCCCTGCTGCGCAGCATGCAGTCCGTCGGCGCGAAAAATCCCGCTCCGCGGCCGCTGAGCAAAACGCAATGGCAGGCCTTGCAGGAAAATTATTTACAAATCGACGGCCAATATCCGTTAACCTATGAAGTTGTTTTTGCGCTGGCGCGCAAAGCCGCTTAATTAAACTCCGCCCAAAATTCCGCCGGCAGCATATCCAGTCCATCGATGATTTTGAGCAGAGTATTCAGCCGCGGCTCGCGCGAACCTTTTTCGGTGTGCATCAGGACGGATTCGCCAATGCCGGAACAGCGCGCTAACTGATACTGGCTCATTTTTTGGGCAATTCGTAGTTTGTGAATGTATGCTCCAATATCCTTAGCATCATATTTTAAGCCAAATTCTTCTTTGACCCGTTCACTTCTTGACATAAACAAATGATAGGGTATAATTTAATTCAGATACTTATCAAATGATAAGTATATTGCATGGCACACTTATTAAAGGGGGTATATCTATGGCAAGTAACTACACGGACACAACAGACGCGGATTTTACAACAGGGAATTATAATATCGATACCGGCAAAAACCTTTCGGCCGCAGGCGTGAGGAACGCTTTGCATACCAAAGAAAATGTGGCGAACAAAAAAGATACGATAAACAACAGCTCTACGGAATACCCATCATCTAAAGCGGTCTACGACAGTCTGGCTAGCAGCTTGGCCAGTAAAGAAAACATAGCCAACAAAAAAGACACGATAAACAATAGCTCTACGGAATACCCGTCATCTAAAGCGGTCTACAACAGTTTGGCCAGTAAAGAAAATACAGCCAATAAAAAGGATACTATCAGCGCCAGTTCTACGGAATACCCGTCGTGC
Source organism: Candidatus Termititenax aidoneus (assembly GCA_003864455.1). Taxonomy (GTDB): domain Bacteria; phylum Margulisbacteria; class Termititenacia; order Termititenacales; family Termititenacaceae; genus Termititenax; species Termititenax aidoneus. Next base: position 10,007 of record BGZN01000011.1, read on the forward strand.
AAGGCCGTTTCCGATAGTTTAGCCGGAATAAAATTGCCTATCGGCACGATCTTGATGTATGACGGTGCAAAGTGGAAAGACGATGAAACTATCGTCGGCTGGTATGCCTGCACCGCGGAGAATGCCAGCTATGGTTGTCCAAATCTGGTAGGCAGCTTTATTAAAGGCAGCGCGACTGTTTCTAGAACCTCTGGCGGCAATACCGGCAATACGGTAACTATCGCCGCCAACAATTTGCCGCAGCACACGCATCCTCAGTCCGGCACTCTTACAACAGGGAATCAAAGCGCCGACCACACGCACAGCGTAGCGCATGATCATGCAGCGTTTACCTCCGGCGGAGGAGGAGCTCATGGCCACACTGTCTCTATGAAGATCAGTGGAGGAATGGGCACTCAGGAGCTTTTTTCCGGCTGGGGCACAGAGGCAAGCTGGAGTGATTGTGAGAACGCTGTCGGCGTACGCTGGAGCGCGCCATTTTCCACATCAAATCCGGGCGATCACACGCATAGCATTAATGTCCCAAATTATACCGGAAATTCCGGCGGAGTCAGCGCCAATCATACACACAGCGTTACGCTCAGCGGCAGCACCGGCAACAATACCACCACGGCAACAGCGCTCAATATCGAGCCGCAGTCCTATGCGTTGATCTACATCAGGAGATGCGCGTAATTAAACAACCCGGCTTGCGGTATTTGCTGATACAAACTATTATTACGGCATGCTCGATTTCTTTGAATTTGCTCTGCCGGTGCAGGTGGTTTTTGGCTGGGGAATGCTGGCCAAGGCCGGCAAATATATCAAGCCGTACGGCAAGCGGGCGCTGATCGTAACCGGCAAGTCTTCGGCGAAAAACGGTTATTTGCAGAAGCTCACCGCCCAGCTTGACGAATTGAAAATAACGCACACCGTTTTTGACGGCGTAACGCCCAATCCCAAAAGCACGGAAGTAGACGCCGCGGCTAAAATTGCCGTGGAAAATAAATGCGACCTGATCATCGCTTTGGGCGGCGGTTCGATCATGGACGCGGCCAAAGGCGTCGCGGCTGTGGCCAAAAATGGCGGCGGCATCTGGGATTATGTGTACAAAGGCCCAGGACAAAAAATGAAAAGTTTTAATGCGGCTTTGCCTTTGCTTGTGATCCCCACGCTGGCGGCGACCGGCTCGGAGTTAAACAGCGGCGCAGTGATTTCCAATCCGCACACCAAAGAAAAAACGCCGTTTTTCAATGAAGCAGTGTATCCCAAAGCCGCCATAATTGATCCGCAACTGACAGTGTCCGTGCCTTATGCTTCGACAGTGGACGGCGGCATTGACGTGATCTGCCACGTGCTGGAAATGTATCTCTCCACCGAAGCTGACGATTATTTGCAGGATCAGCTGGCTTTGGCTATCACCAAAACCGTTATCCGCACGCTGGATATTTTGCAAAATGATCCGGCCAACCAGGAAGCCCGCACGCAATTATTCTGGGCGGCGTCGCTGGCTTTATCCGGCGTGGTCAACGAAGGCCGCAGCGGAGAGTTTCCGATGCACGCCATCGAACACGTGCTCTCCGCGCATAATGATAGATTAGCGCACGGCCGCGGCTTGGCGACAATCTTATTGCAAAAAATAAAGTTTATTAAAAAACTTTTGCCACAAAAATATGCAGAACTGGCAGGACTGGTCGCTGAGGCTACTCGAAGCGACCGGGGCGATGCTTACACGCTTTGGCAAAAATGGCTGGCGGCGCACGGCGCCGGTGGCAGTTTGGGAGAATATTTGCAGGGTCTCGACAGGGAAAAACTAGCTGAGCAAGTTTTAACTTTTTCCGGCACGCCGGATTTTTTGCCGGATATTAAGCCGCTGTACAAAAAAGATTTAATAGAATTTATTCAAATGCTGGGATAGGAATTGTTGGTTATGTTGACAAAGTTGCTGGCCGTAACTTATGAACCTGCGCCTCTAGCGCTGGTCTGTATCCATACTGATAAAACTCACCGAGAGCAAGTATACAATATTTGCTTAGCGCGGCAGAAAATAGGCCGATTGGAAATCGGCTGGGTTTATCCGGCTCTGAAATTATACTTAATCAACGTTCAACCCGATTTTAGAAACAAAGGAATTGGCACGGCTCTCCTCAAATATTTACTGGAGCTGGCTGCGGCAAACGGCAGGAGCAGTCTGATTATCAATGCCACCCAAAACCCTGCTCTACTGCACATAGCGAAAAAACTAAGGTCAAATTGTTTATGTACAGTAAGGACTTTTGGTGGAAATAAGCTGATTCGCTTGCAAGAAAATCGTTTAAATGCCAAATACATTTATCATGTGAACCTGCCGGTTGTTTCCAAAGCCGAGCGCACCGAGCACTGAGACAAGCGTATTGTTTCTGCTATAATTACAAATGTTTGGAGTGTGTTTTATGCGCAGATGGTTGAGAATTTTTTTGCTGATTGTTTTTTTGAGCGCGGGTTTGCCGGCCGAGCAATTCGTATTTATCCCGCTCTGGGGCAGCGCCGCGGAGGGAGTCGCTCAATGGAAAATCAGTTCTGTGCCGTTGTCCATAGAACAGCTTGATCTCTTATACAATCTCCACGAAACCAGCATTGAATATCTGCAAAAAGGATACGCCGTTTACGACATGGAGCTGCGGCTGACCAGGCTGAAAAAAGATTTCACGCCGCAGAACATTGAGTTTCTGGTGCAGATGTATGACAAACAAGGCCGGGTGTTGCTGGAGAGGGATTACCTGGAAAACTTGTTTACGGCGGACGATCTGGATTTTTCCGCGCTCAACACCGCCGTGGTGAAATTGCCGGGGTTTACGCTGGAGCGCGAGCCGGTGCGAATTAAAATTTGGATTAAAAGTTATGTTGACCAGAATGGCGAAACTAAAGATGTCCTCAACCCCAGACGAAAACACAGGGACAGGGACAAAGACACGACAGTGATTATTATCCGGCAATAAAGCGCCGAAGTTTTCGCGGCAATTATTCGAGCGGCAAACCTTGAGAAATTTGTTATAATTATTTTTATTATTGGGGCGTAACGTCGCCAGTTTAGCTGGCTTGTTTCTCTCACTTAACTGCGGACTTGCAGTCCTTGTTAAGTTCGAGTCGCCAAGTCAGTGTATAATGATGTTGCGTTACTTTTATTATTGGGGCGTCACTGCGCGCTCCGCGCTTGTGGGTCTCACTTCACGTCGCTTCGCTTGTGAAGTTCGACTCCGCCAAGTCATAGTATAATAGTATTATGTTCTTTTTATCATTGGGGCGTCGCCAAGTGGTAAGGCAGCGGGTTTTGGTCCCGCCACTCGTAGGTTCGAATCCTTCCGCCCCAACCATATAGTACAGAATTTTTCTTCTGCATTTTTCTACACTTTTTACATTTTCGCCGCCGCAAAATGCCGCCTTGTTGCGACCGGCCGGCCTAAAATAGAGACTGGCAAAAAATGGCCGTCTCCCGCCACAATGGTTAAATTTGCAGCGGTTTCCGTTAAAATATCTTGAAGCATTGCCTGCGGTACTTAACGCGCATTGCAATATTTGGTATCTTTGCTATAATACCCCGGTTATGTCTATCATCAAAGCCGAAGATTTTGCCAAAATTCAGCAAAATGAATTGACTTTAACCGCGCTCAAGGACAAAGAGCGCGTGGAAAAAAGCTACCGGCAGGCGCACTTCCGCATCAGAGAGCGTTTGGTTGAGGCCGACCGCATTGTCGCTTTTACGCCGCAGGAAGAGATCCAGATGCTGCGTGAAAAAATCGCGCTGGCCAAGGAATATTTTGGCGCGGCGGAAAAAGAAGTGCAGCAGCTCAAAACCGACTTAGCCGGCGACAAAGGCGTGCAAAGGCTGCAGGCCGAGTTGGACGCCAAAGATCAACTGCTGGCTGGGCAAATTGATCAGATGCAGGTCAAATTGGACGCCAAAGACAAATTGCTGGCCGAGCAAGCCGCCCAGATCGAGCATTTGCAGAATTTGCTGCAGGAAAAAACCGCTTTGATAGTCGCCAAAAGCAGCGAGTTCATCAAAACCGAAGCGGACAACAAACATTTGCATCAGGAAATTTCCGTCGCCAGAAGAACTATTGAAAAATCCGCCGGCCGCGAAACTGAGCTGCTCAAACAAGTCGAGTTCCTGCAGGACACCAACAATCTGGCCACCAAAGAAATCACCACGTTAAAAAACAATGCCAAAGCTCTGGCCGACCGCGTCGCCGCTTTGGAAGAAACAATTCAAAAATTGGAAAAAGAAAAAAAATCTTTGATCGAGTCCCGCGAAACCGCCATGCAGGAAATGAACCGCGTCATCGAATCTTACAGCGCCGAGCAGGAAAAAAACATTCAGTTGGATTACAAATTTAAACGCGCTGAGCAGGAATACCGCGACATACAAGCTGAGCTGGCCGAAGCCAAAACTATTCTCGCTTCGGTAGGCTCGCTGGTTTCCAGCAACAAAACGCTTTCTCAATTAGCGTCGGACAAAAACTAAGCGATATATTTCCCGGCCGCGCCGCGTATTATACAGTTCGATATCCGTCGTCAGCCCGGCAAAATTTTCCGGCGCGTATGGCGCATGCTTATTTTGATATTCCGGCGCCGCGGTCAGATCCGCCAGCATAGCCGCGGCTAGATTTTGCTGATCGGTGGCGATATGCAGTTCCGCACCGCCGCGCAGACACTCCGCCAGTTCTGTTAAAAACTGCGGATTGACCACGCGCCGTTTGAGATGCCGCGGCTTATACCACGGATCGGGAAACATGACTATCACGCGGCTTAAACTCCGCGGCGCAAATAATCTGCGCAGGGCTGTGGCGGCGTTGGCTTGCAGCACGTAAGCGTTGGCCAGATTTTCCGCCGCGATCCTACGCCGCGCGTATTCGATAAATTTGGCGCGAATTTCTAGGCCGGCGATATTACGCTCTGGAAAATTTTTGGCGTACTGGATCAGCCAGCGTCCGGTCGAAAAACCGATCTCCAAATCAAGCGGCTGTTCCGGCCGCGCAAAAACTTTCGTCCAATCAGGATATTCAGCCGGTTCACGGACATTAAACGGATTGTAATGCGGATGCGCGCGCATAGATTTAGTAGTATACTAGCCCCATGAGCGGACGTACATACGCGCTAAACTCGCGCGTTTTGGTTACCGGCGGCGCCGGGTTTTTGGGCAGTCATCTTTGCGAGCGTCTGCTGCGCGAAAAAATGGACGTGGTCTGCCTCGACAATTTTTTCACCGGACAAAAACGCAATATCGAGCAGCTCATCGGCAATCCGTATTTTGAAGTCGCGCGGCACGATGTTACTTTGCCGTATTTTGTGGAAGTCGATCAGATTTACAATCTCGCCTGCCCAGCCAGTCCACCGCATTATCAGTACAATCCGGTCAAGACCGTCAAGACCAGCGTACACGGTGCGATCAATATGCTGGGGCTGGCCAAGCGCACGCGGGCGCGCATTTTGCAGGCTTCGACCAGCGAGGTGTACGGCGATCCGTCCGTGCATCCGCAGGCGGAGAGCTATTGGGGCAATGTCAATCCGATCGGCATTCGCTCCTGCTACGACGAAGGCAAACGCTGCGCGGAAACTTTGTTTTTTGATTATCACCGTCAAAACAATATCGACATCAAAGTCGTACGCATCTTCAATACATATGGCCCGCGCATGCATCCCAATGACGGCCGTGTAGTCAGCAACTTTATTATGCAGGCGCTGCGCGGCGAAGACATTACGATTTACGGCGACGGCAGTCAAACGCGCTCTTTTTGCTATGTGGATGATCTCATCGACGCGCTTGTGTCTATGATGCAGTCCCGCGCCGGTTTTACCGGGCCGGTCAATATCGGCAATCCGGAAGAATTTACGATGCTGGAATTAGCCGAGCAGATTTTGAAATTAACCAAAAGCAAATCCAAAATCACGCATCAGCCGCTGCCGCAGGACGACCCCAAACAACGCCGGCCGGACATCACGCTAGCCAAAAAAGAGCTAAGCTGGCAGCCGAAAGTTTCTTTGCCGGAGGGACTCCAAGAAACTATCGCTTATTTCCAAACTCTGCTGTAATTTAAGTTTATTTGTCTTGTTTCTTTTCCGCTTTGGTATCTTTCCATTTTTTGTCGCGGTCTTTTTGTTTTTCCTGAAATTTGGCAAATTGTTCTTTGGTCAAAACTTTTTTCAAGCCGCTGTTATTGTCAATTATGCTGTCCAGACGTTTGGACTCCAGAGCCAAAATATTTAATTTGATTTGCGCGATCCGTCCGGTATCGGGATTATCTTTGGCCAGTTCGTCAAATAAACTGCCGTATTCTTTGCGCGCGTTTTTTTGATTGTCCTGCATGGCTTTCGTCGCCGCTTTGCGGTTGTTTTCCAACTGCTGGGTTTGCGCTTCGGTCAAATTTAATTCTTTAAAAAATTCTCCGGCGTGTCCGCCTTTTTCCCGATCGCCGCCCGGCGCCGCGCAAACTGCCGCCGCCAAAAGCATTACCGCCAAACCAATTTTTATTTTTCCCATAAAGCCTCCTTTAAAATTTTTATACCTGTTATACAATCCGCGCTAGATAAAAGTTCCGTATTCGCTGACCACCGGATTGGGCGTGTAAACAAACATCTGCGAGAGATATTGGTCTAGTTGATAGTGGTGATAGTAGTCCTGTCCGGTAAAAACCAGCACCGCGCAGGCCGCCGTCGCAGCCAGAGCCAGACCGCGGTAACACTGCGTCAGCCAGGATTTCCTGCGGCGCAGCGTGTCGTCCACGCGCAGCCAGAGTGTAAAACGCGGCGCGATGGCGCTGTTTTTCAATTTGTTTAAATCCTTTCTTAAATCTTTTTTCATCACAAACTGCTCCTTTCATTTTCATATAAATCTTTGAGCATTTGCCGGCCGCGGTTGAGCCGCGACTTCACAGTGCCCAATTCCACATTTAAAATTTTCGCAATCTCGTCATACGGCCGGTCTTCTATATCGCGCAGCACCACACAGACGCGGTAATTTTCCGGCACTTCCTGCAAAAGTTTTTGCAGCGTCTCGCCTTCCGCCGCGTCAGCGTAACTCTCGGCCACATCTTCCGTTTCACCGCGCCTAAACAAATTTGCCAAATTGCCGCCCAGCCATTTTTTGCGCTTCAAAAAATTGAGCGCGTGGTTCACGGCTATTCTATACAACCAGGTCTGCAAACCCGACAACTGCGGCTGATACGACCGCCGCGCTTGATAAGCCTTGATATACACATCGTGTAAAATATCCTCAGCGTCCTCGCGCGAGCCGGTCAAGCGGAAAACCACGCGGTACAGCAGAGCCGAAGTGTCTTCGTACAACTCTTTAAAAGCCGCGGCGTCTCCGGCTCTAAACCCCGCCGCGTAATTATCTGCTTTCGGCATTTAGGGATTATACAATTCTCCGGTAAAAAAGTTCCCGGACTTCGGAAACAAAACGGCGGAAAAATAAAACTGCCAACTAATCCAATCTAGCGGTTATTTGCAGAAACGCGGCCGGCGTTACAATAAACGTAGCTTTGGCATAATTTACCGATAAGCCCGTTTGTTTTTACGCTCTCGGCGGTAGGCGGCGATTTCAGCGTCAATTTCCGCCATAGTCATTTTATCCGTGCCATTTTTTACAGACTGCATCTGCATTTCCCCAAATACCCTTTTAGCACGGATTCGGGTTAAATCATTCAGCGTTTCCTCCATATTGGCTTCATCAACAGGCAGCATTAAAGACAGCGGCTTACCATTCGTGGTAACTATAATATTACCGTTTTTGGCCAGCAAACTCTTGAGCTTATTGGTCGAAGTTCTCAATTCACGCACAGATAAAAATTTCATAATAACTCCCTTCTCTAAAATATATGACACTATTGTAGCACAAATGTGGCACTGCCAGCAAGTGCTGCTCATTAAACTCCAACAGTAAAACAAGAAAAAAGTTCCCGCTAATGAACGGCCAAAAGTTTAGGCCACTTTCATAATATATATGACCGCATAATATTTTGGCACGATGGAAACCGCTGTTTGCGGGCTGCCTCCACCGCCGGTAACGCTAATCACAAGGTCCGCTTTGGCATATCCAGTAGAATACCACCAGTCATTATCGTGTGGAGTAGTATCAGCCCCGCCAGCCAGACAAGGATTTCCTTGTCCCGAGTAATGTTGTTGCATGGCCGGATGTCTATGCCCCTTTCCGCTATTTGGTTCGGTAACACTAACCGTATGTGTATGGCTCGGTAAATGGCTGCTTGTTAATGTTACACTATCGCCACCAACCGCGTCCGTTCCGCCATCAGACATGCCGCGCAGAAATAAGTTAGTCAGGTTCGGTGTGCCGCTCGTGCCGTCGCAGACTTTCCATTTGGTCTTGAACGCGGCGTTGGCGGTGTTGTAATAAGTCTTATTATGCATAGCTATTATTGTCCCTACCGGCAAAAGAATGTCCATTAACTCAGTGGTCGCCCAAGCCGTTACCGCTCCGACTGTCGGGTATTTGGCTGTGTCCTCAATACTGGTAACAGTAATTGCCGTAACTTTATTGCTCGTGTTTTCTTTGTTGTTCAGGGCGGTAGCCACGGCCTTTTCTGTGGGTATACAGGTATCCTCGGCATCGGCCTCAGCGCGTATAGAAGTTTTTTTGGTCAGCGTGCTGAGAGTTCCGGCTGCTGCTGTCTTGGTTAAAATATCATTGGCTGTGCCAGCCTCGATCTTGTCCTGCTTGGCGGCTAAGTCGCTGCTGCTGGCTTTGCCGCTCAGAGCGTCCGCCACGGCTTTTTCCGTGGGTATCTTCTCATCGCTGGCGCTGATTGTGTTAGTCTCCAGGGTTGTGGTTCTGGTCAACGTGTTAAATGTTCCCTCCGTGCCGGAATAAGCCACGATGTCATTAGCTGTGCCCGCGGCTATCTTGTCCTGTTTGCCGCTCCTCAACGCGGCGAAATTTTTCCCGGCCAGTTTTGAGGACGGATAATAATCGTCGCTGGAACTAGCGTCCAAAACATCTGCCGTGTCATTAGTTGAAGACACCTGTTTATTGGCTACATTTTCTTTAGTATGCAAGGCGTTCCTCACGCCCGCGGCCGAAAGGTTTTTACCGGTATCGATATTGTAATTCCCTGTTGTAAAATCCGCGTCTGTTCCATCTGTGTAATTAGCTGCCATAAAAATACCCCCTTTTTCTTGTAAAACAAACCAATATTTTATCTCATGTGATAAATATTAGCACATGAGTTATTAAAAGTCAAATTTTCTAAAAATAACATTTTAGAAATTACCTGATGTGATAATTTAAAGGAGAGGACTATCATCAATAAAACTGTCAAGATTAAAAAATATCCTTCGGATCGAGACTGGCATAAAATGTATTCCACAGTGATTTGTCCGGAGCTGGTACAGCTCGGGCAGAAAATCGAGAGTTTTCGTCTGGAGAAAAAATTGACCAAGGAAGATTTTGCCAATGAACTGGATGTCGGTTTGCTTTTTTACTACCGCATCTCCCGCGGCACGGCCAGAGTTTCCGTGCCCACCCTGCTCAAGATCGCCAAAGCTCTCGGCGTCACAGTCAAAAGCCTGATTGATTTTTAAACAAAATTATCTCTTACTGTCTCTTATGTGCAATACGGACACCGAACAACGCTAGCGCTGGAACTTTTTTCTGCTAGGATTGTATATCAACTATGAATATAAAGAATATAAAAAAGTTTTTACCGGCCGCCGCTTTGCTTTGTTCCGCGCTTTTGGCGCAAATGTACACCTGGGAAGACTGTTTGGCAGAAGCCCAAAAAAATAATCTGGCTTTGCAGACCGCGCGCGCCAAAGTGGACGCCAAAAAAATCAGTCTAGACGCGCTGCACAGCAGCCTGTATCCGCAGCTCAGCGGCAGTCTCGGCGTAAATCTCGGCGCCAGCGCCGGACAGGACGAGGATTTAGGCCAGGCCGCATCGCGCCAGTCCGAAAGCGCGCGGCTTTCGGCGCAGCAGCAAATTTTTGACGCGCAGACCCGGCCGCGTTTGGAACAGGGTAAACTCGCTCTGGCCGCCGAAGAGTTAAATTATCAAATCGCGGAAATAAATCTGCGCCTGCAGCTGCGTCAGGAATTTTGCGCGCTGCTGCAAACCCAGCAGTCTCTCGAACTAGCCCAAACAGTTACGGCGCGCCGCCGCCAGCAGTATGAGTTGGTCGAACTGCGTTATTCCGGCGGCCTGGAGCATCGCGGCTCGCTGCTGACTGCCAAAGCCAATCTGACCAAAGCGGAATTGGCGGAAAAACAACTGGAACGCCGCCTGGAAAGAAACAAACAAAAACTCGCGCAAACTCTCGGTGTGGACGCGGCGGCGCAAGAATTGCAGATCACCGACAATCTCCGCATCGCCGCGGATTCAGCCAGTAGACCGGACATGCTGGCGCTTTTAAATCAATCGCCTACTTTGCAATCCGTCTCTGCTAGACTGGACAGCGCGCGGTATGACACGGCCATCGCCCAAGCCGCTTATATACCGTCGATCTATCTCAGCGGAAGCCTCGGCAAAAACTGGTCGCAAAGCCAGGCCAGCGGCGAGAGCGCAAATAGCGAAGACAGCAGTTGGTCGCTGGGCAGCAGTTTGAGTTTTGATTTTTTGGACGGCGGCAAAAAAGCCAATTCGGTGCGCGGCGCTGAATTGCAGGAAAAAATCCAGGCTCTGGAATTAGACGCCAGCAAACAAAAAGTGCTCCTGACTCTGGAAGAGACCTGGGATAAATTGCTGGACGCCGGTGACGGCATCGCCGCCGCGCAGGAACAACTCCAGGCCACGACCGAACGCAGCACAATCGCCGCCGAACAGTACGCCAACGGCTTGATTTCTTTTGACAACTGGATAATTATTGAAGATGCGCTGATCAATGCGCAGCAGCAGGAATTAAGCTCGCGCATTGACGCATTATTGCAGGAAGCCGCCTGGCTGAATGCGAAAGGAGAAACTCTCTAATGAAAAAATTTTGGCTGGTGTTGTTAATTATTATTGTAGCTGTCGGGGGTTTTCGTTTTTACCAAAAGCGGCAGGCGCAAAAAAATATCGTTACATACAGTGAGGTGCAGCCGGAATACGGCGCGGTGCGTGAAATCATTTCAGCCACCGGCACAGTCGAGCCGCAAAACCGCCTGGAAATTATTCCGCCGATCAGCGGACGCATTGACAAAATTTTCGTGCAGGAAGGCGCTTTGGTGCAGGCCGGAGAACAACTGGCGCTGATGAGCTCCACCGACCGCGCGGCTTTGCTCGACGCGGCCAGCGCGCAGGGCGCGGAGAAAGTCCAGTACTGGTCTGACGTCTACAAGCCGACACCCATACTCGCGCCGATTGCCGGCCGCGTCATCGTACGTTCGATAGAGCCCGGCCAGACTGTCAACGCCAACACAGTAATTTTCGCGCTGGCCGACACGCTGATCATCAAAGCGCAAATCGACGAAACCGACATCGGCAAAGTGGAAATCGGCCAGAAAACGGTCATCACGCTGGACGCCTATCCCGACGTGCAAATCACCGGCCGTATCAAAAGAATTTCTTATGAGTCCAAAGTCGTCAACAATGTAACAATTTATTCCGTGGAAATCGAGCCCGACAAAATACCGGCGATTTTCCGTTCCGGCATGAGCGCCAATATTGAGATTATCCGCCGGCAAAAAGACCAGGTGCTGCTGATACCGGAGAGAGCGCTGTCTTACTCCGGCGGCAACGCGTCCGTGCTCATCAAAACTCCAGCCGGCCAGCAAACAACGCTTGTCCAAACCGGTTTGGCGCAAAACGGCCAGATTGAAATAGTTTCCGGCCTGACCGAAAACGACCTGGTGCTCGTCGCGGACAGACGCGGCGCAAATAGCGGCGGCGCGGCCGGCGGTTCGCCATTTATGCCCAATAGAAACAGGAACAGCGGCGGCGCAGGCGTGCGCGTCCGCTAGTCAGGCCAAGTCATGCTCGAACTGCGGCAGATCAACAAAACTTACACCAACGGGAAGATCAGCTTTCAAGCGCTGAAAGATATTGATCTGACTATCCAGCAGGGCGAGTTTGTGGCAATCATGGGCGCGAGCGGCTCGGGCAAATCCACGCTGCTGCACATACTCGGTTTTCTCGACAATCCCGAAAACGGCGAATATATTTTTCTCAAGAAAAATGTCGCGCGCATGAACGCCGACCAGCTTTGCCATATCCGCCGGCATATGGCCGGTTTTGTGTTTCAGCAATTTCATCTCCTGCCCGGCATCAACGCGCTGGACAATGTTACTGTGCCGCTGATTTACGCCGGACAGAGCAAAAACAAAAAACTGGGTCTGGAAAAACTGGCCAGCGTGGGGCTGGCCGAGCGCGCGGCGCACAATCCCAACGAAATGTCCGGCGGCGAAAGACAGCGCGTGGCGATCGCGCGCGCTCTGATGAACGATCCGGTAATTCTTTTTGCCGACGAGCCGACCGGCAACCTCGACACCAAAAGCGAAGAAGAAGTTTTGAAAATCCTGAAAGACTTAAATCAAAACGGCATGACTATTGTCATGGTTACGCACGAAAAAGAAATCGCCGCGCAAGCTGAGCGGATCATCACGATGCGCGACGGCCGCATTATCAGCGACGAGCGAAAAACGAAAAAAACAGCCGTTGAAAATTTGGACACGCTGAATTTTGTCGAGCACAAAAAGGCCGGCGCGGAATTGCTTGACCATTTGCGGCAGGCCTGGCGGTCGATCACGGCCAATAAACTGCGCACTTTGCTTTCCATGCTCGGCATTTTGATCGGCGTGGCGGCGGTAATCGCTATGCTGGCTGTTGGCAGCGGAGCGTCGCGGTCTATCGAGGCCAATCTGACTTCGCTCGGCTCTAATCTTTTGACTATCCGGCAGGGTTCGCAGCGCACCACCGGCGTCAGTCTCGGCGCGGCGGCGTACAGCCGCCTCACCCTAGCCAATCTCAATGAATTGCGCGCCGTGCCGCATATTGCCAGAATTTCCGGCCAGGTTACGGGACGAGCGCAGGTCGCTAATGAAAACGCCAACTGGAACACAACTGTGTACGGCGTGTCGCCGGCCTATGCCGGCATGCATAATTCCGCGCCGACACTGGGACGGTTTTTCGGCCTGACCGAAATGCAGGAAAGACAGCGCGTGGCGGTCATCGGCTCGGCTATCGTGGAAAAACTTTTCGCTGACGAAAACCCGATCGGCAAAACCATGAAACTCAATAAACAAAATTTTACAGTTATCGGCGTCGCGCCAGACCGCGGTTTTTCCCGCAACGGCAACGATATGGTTTTGATTCCGCTCACGACCGCGATGTACCGCGCCATGGGCAAAAAATATCTCGACAATATCGAAGTGGAAATCGACGCCGCAGAAAATATCGCCGGCGCCAAGACCGCTATCAAGCAAACTTTGCGCAAGACGGCCGACCTGACCGAAGCTGACGAAGCGGCTATCGACATCTGGGACATGTCCGAAATGCAGGAAGCCATTAAATCCACTTCCGCGACGTTGAGCATACTCCTCGGCACAGTGGCGGCTATCGCGCTGGTCGTCGGCGGCATCGGCATTATGAATATCATGCTCGTGTCCGTAACCGAGCGCACCCGGGAAATCGGTCTGCGCAAGGCTATCGGCGCCGGACAAAGAGACATTCTGGCGCAATTTCTTATCGAATCAGTCGTGCTGACAAGCTGCGGCGGACTGCTCGGCATTCTCCTCGGCTGCGCCTCGGCTTTTGCCATCGCCAAAATTTTGGACTGGGCAACTTATGTCTCTCCGGCTTCGATATTGCTGTCTTCCGGTTTCTCTATCGGTGTCGGCTTGCTTTTCGGCATTATGCCGGCGCGTCAGGCGGCCGGCCTCAATACAATAGAAGCCCTGCGCTACGAGTAACGCCAAAATTCTTGCAACTTTTCACCCCAAAATTACGATATATAAGCAGAAAGCGTTGTTTTAACGTTTTTTTTGTAATATAATTATAAGTTCAAGGAGTTGTGATGGTACATCAGCGCGATTTAGGTGAGCGCCGGAAGTTTATTACATTTATGATATTGCCTCATAATTCCATGCGGGAGGTTTTTCGGCTCAATTTACCGCGCTGGCTGGCGGTTACGCTGGGCACGCTTTTAGGTTTGATAATCGCGCTGATTATCGTGTTTTTCTTGTATTCGTCGTATATAGCCGGACGGTTGCTGCATTATTACGCTTTGCAGGCGGAAAACCGCACGCAGGCCGCGCAGATCAAAACTTTTTACAACAAAACCAAAGAACTCGAGACCGGCATACGCGAACTGGAAGAGCGCGATCAGGAATTGCGCGAATTGCTGGGTCTGAAAAAAGCGCCGATCCGCAAGCCAAAATCCGGCGACACTTTGATCAACGACTTGCCGCAGGCCATCTCTCAAAACATTGCCAGCTTGAGCGAGCAAATCGCCGCCAAAAAACTGGAGCTGGCCATGTTCCGCGACATCGGCTCGGCGCTGGTCGCACAGTTCAATAATATCCCGTCGGAAAGTCCGGTGCCGGGTACTATCTGGTCGCGTTACGGTTTTCGCACCCACCCTTTCAGCGGCAAGACGGAATTTCACTCCGGCTCTGACATTCCAATCTGGACTGGCTGTCCGGTCAAGTCTACCGCCGACGGCTATGTGACTTTTTCCGGCTGGGACAACGGCTTCGGCAATGTGGTGATCATCGATCATCAGAACGGCTACCGCACGATTTACGGACACAATCAGCGCAATCTGGTCAAGCGCGGCGACCGTATTAAAAAAGGCCAGGTCATCGCGCAGGCCGGCAGCACCGGCATTTCCACCGGGCCGCACGTGCATTATCAGGTGGAATACCGCAACCGCACGCTCAATCCGGAAAACTTTTTAAATCTCAATATTCGCTCGGCCAGACTGTTGCAGTAAATCGCAAAAAAATGTAGTATACGCAAATAAATCATGGGCAAAAAAAGAAGAGATATTGGCGGCATTTACACGATCCTGGGACCGGACACGAGTTTCAAAGGTATTTTAGACACGCAGGAATCCATGCGCATCGAAGGCAATTTTGACGGCACGATCAATTCGCAGGGCGATATTTATATCGGCGAGGGCTCGGTGGTCAGCGCCAATGTTTACGGCAAACGCGTGATTGTTTCCGGTGAACTCAAAGGCACGGTCGAGGCGATCAACGGCCTGGAAATCACCGGCACTGGCCGCGTGTACGGCGATGTAACCGGCGACCGGCTCATTGTCGACGAGGGCGCGGTGTACAAAGGCAATGTCAACATGGACATTATCACTTCCAAGAAAAAATACGAAGAGGAAAAACTCGGTCGTTCCGGCAGGTAAACGATGGCGCTTGTTGTCTGCGGTCTGCCTATCGGCAATCCTGACGACATCTCGCCGCGCGTCCTGCAAAATCTCCGTGAGGCCGACTTGATCGCCGCGGAAGACACGCGCACCGCCGCGCGGCTTTTGCAAAAACACGGCATCGTCAAAAAAATAATTTCTTTTTACGACCACAATGAACTGTCCAGAACTCCGCAAATTTTGGCCAGTCTCCAGGCCGGACAAACTGTCGCGCTGATCTCTGAAGCCGGTATGCCGTTGATTTCCGACCCGGGCTATCATCTTGTCGCCGCCGCGCAGGAAGCCGGCCTGTCCGTCGAGGTGATTCCCGGACCGACCGCGCTGATCACCGCGCTGACCGCTTCGGGTCTGCCGACCAATCGTTTTGCTTTTGAAGGTTTCCTGCCGGCCAAACCGTCTGCCCGGCAAAATGTTTTGCGAGAACTGCAAAAAGAAAGCCGTACACTGATTTTTTACGAAGCGCCGCATCGTATCGGCGAGACTCTGCAGGACATTGCTAAAATCTTTCCCGAACGGCAGTGTTTCGTCGCGCGCGAATTGACCAAAAAATATCAAGAATATTGGCGCGGCCGCGCGGCGGAAATCCTGGCCAAACTAAAAACTCCTCAAGGTGAATTTGTCCTCGTGCTGGCCGGCTGCAGTCCGGCGGACAACGCGGAAATCTCTCCGGAAGCAAAAAATCTTTTGGCCGCGCTGCAAAAAGCCGGACTGCCGGACAGCCAGTGCGCGAACATCGCCGCCGAAACTTTCCAGCTATCTAGAAATCGTTTGAAAAAAATTATATACTCTTTGTAATGAAGGAAGCCAAAAGGCAGATAGAGCAGAGGGGGTATATCTCTTTCGCTTTTTGTTCCAGCGGCAGGTACGCGCCGCTCTATTTCAGATTTAGTCTCGCCGCCTTGACTGCTACTCTGGCAGCAAGCATATTGTTGTGTCTTTTTACATTTTACGTCGCGCGCCATGCCGAATATTTTTTGCAGGCCACCGCGGATTATCAAAAAATTATTTCGCAAAATCAGCTGTTAAATACCAAGATCCGCATCGCCGCGGAAAAACAGGCGCAGGTCAAAGCGCATATTCACGAGCTTAAAACCCGCGAGAAAGAAATCAAAGAATTGGTAAACAATAGTTTTGCGGAAATGCAGCTGTCGGAAAAAGATTTGCAGGCTTATCCGCTGATCACAACGCACCGCATTGTCAGCAAAGCCGGTGAGTTTGGCCGCGTCCTGATCGACAATGCTATTGTGGTCGAATATTTTGACGACAGCGCCAAACCGATGGCTTTTCAGCGCGCGCTGGTTACGGCGGAAAAACTCAAAGAACTGCTGGCCGGACAGACGGGGCTGCGCAAGTACAGTGTGAAAAAAAGCGGCAATTCGGTTTACGCTTACATCAACGGTCAGCCGGTTTTTGTCGTGCTCCAAGCGGACACCGCGCGTTTGCAAGAGCCGCTGTCCCAGCAAAAATTGGCCGACTACTGGCTGAACAATATCAAAACCGCATTGGCCGGTCAGCAGGAAAAAATTTCCTGGCTGGAAAAAATTTCGTTCCGGCGGACGGAGCGTCGCCGCCAGAACACAATATATAAAACGCTTTACCCGAGCATCAATTATCCGGCCTACAGCGCCGCGCTGGATTCGCCGGAAACCAATCAGCGCATCAAGCAGGTGGAGCATTTGCTCAAAATGTCATTGCAGGAAATCACCGCATACCGCAAATCTTTTCAGGAACTGCAGGATAATGTGCAGGCTTATCAGCAGCATTTTGAGCATACGCCGTCAATTTTTCCGGTCAAAAATTCTTACATCTATTCAGATTTTGGCTGGCGGCATCACCCGATAGCCAATGTAACGCGCTTTCACCGCGGAGTTGATTTACCGTCGTGGCAAGGCGCGCCGATTTACTCCACAGCCGCCGGCGCTGTTAAAAATTCCGGCTGGTCGACCAGTCTGGGCTACTATGTGGAGATCGAGCACAGCGGCGGATTTTCCACGCTTTACGGCCACAATTCCGCCAATCTAGTTGCCGCCGGACAAAAAGTAGAAAAAGGCCAACTCATTGCGCGCGTGGGTTCGACCGGTTTGTCCAACGGCAATCATTGCCATTATGAAGTGCATTATTACAACCGGCCGGTCAACCCGACACGGTTTTTGAATCTCAACGTTTTCACCGCGCAGAGTAATTTGTAACAAAAGCGTTATTAAAAAATTCCTGGCCTTTTAGATTTTTCACTTTTTTATTCATAAATTAGAAAATTAAAAGTTGGCATTTTTCTTGCAGTATTACCTGTATAGGACTTACGTCGCCTGCTGCGCAGGCTTGTAGGCGTCACTTAACTTCGCTATCGCTCGTTAAGTTCCGCAGGCAAAAATCTTGCTGTTTTTCTATTTGTAGATATTTTGCTGGTTATTTACAGAAAGGATAAGTAAAGATGTTTTATCTTGACAATTTGTATATGTATGTGTTATTATCTAGATGGAAAGGAACACATATTATGGCAATGGTGAGAAACACACTGGATATAACTAAACCGATACCTCAAGAGGTTCGCGCAAGAGTGCGCGCTGGATTAAAAGGCCGCAAAATCGACCTGACTGACCCGGACAATCCGCCGCTCACTGCGGAGGAATTAAAAGAAATGGCGGCGCAAACCCGCGAATTAAAGAAAAAAGCCATGTTTTCTTTGAGATTGTCCAAGACCTCTATACTCTGGTGGCAGAGTTTAGGCAAAGGGTACACCGGCTTGATGACCAAATTCCTCGAAGCCGCGCCGCAGCATCCGGAGTGGGTGAAAGCGGCTCTGGATAATTAAGTTCTGGATAATCTAAAGAACCCTGAATAATACGTCTATATTATCCAGGGTTAAAAATGTATAAGATACTTTTTATGATAGGCGTCGTTTATTCTGCGGTCTGTTTCCCAATCCCTGCTCGCTTCTCTATCAAATCCAGTATTCTCGTTTGCAAATCCTCATCAAGCGCCTTCCATGATTCAGATAGTTTTAATATAGCCTTAGCCTGCTCATTGTTAAATAATATTATGGGTTGCAGTTTCGATACATTCTTTGTACCCTGCCCCTGACCCATAACTTCGTACCACTGCTTTAACTTTGCTAATTGCCCATTTCTTTCGTCAGAAACTTTTTTAATTTCCTCGCGTATTTTAGCGGCGGTTTCAGTGTCCCCTTTGCTTTCAAAAAATTTAGCCAGTTCTTCCGCTTGGCCAGACGCAGGCAGTTCCGCAACAGGTATCTCAAAAAGGTTTTTTATTGGATCATGAATATCGAATTCACTCCTGCCACGCCATGCTAATAACTCTTTAGGATTAACCCAATCAGGATTTTTCTTAAATTGTCTATCGTGCTCTTGAAACCTAGCATAGCTAATTACATAATCTCGTATTCTTTGCGGAGCGTTTGTCCCTTCTCTGTTCACAAAATCTGAAAAATTACTTTGTTCGAGAAATTGGATCAAGGAATAAATTTTCTCCTGCTCGCCGCTATCAAGAAGAGCTCTTAAATCAGCGGTTGTTATTGTGCGGCTATTAACCACACTATCTTTAAATCCATAATAATAACCCGTAGCTTCATTATTTAATACATCATTGATGTATTTGTCATCTAGCCTATAATGAGAGTCTGAAACATTATATTGCTCTATATCTATAGCAGCATCTCCTTTAGCAAGATGTTCTTCAACAAGAGACTCATAAAGCTTTGCGCTAATAATTACATCATTGCCTCTCCCAGAAGTGGCATTTTCAAATACTAAATCACTATTAATTTCTTTCTTATAAAACTCCGCAAACGCCGCGATTTTCTGGGCAGATGCCTTGTCGTCAGGGCTGCTGTTTTCTAATTCTTTAATAAGACTGCGCACTTTATTAAACTGCCCGAGTTTAATCATCACTTTAATATCATCAGCAGTGATAGCGTCTTTGGTCTCCTCCGTATTTTTAACTAAATTATATTGCGTCAGATTTCCTGCCGCGTTAACTGAAAAATTTGTGTCTACCATAATATTTACCAACCTTTCTTTTATTTTTTTATACAAAATGCAATTAACTTAATACAATCAACTTAAAATTAAAAGTCAGTCATAGGCATCTCTTCCTTTTAATTTAAGATATTTAAAATTTCTACAAAAGTCTGTTTTTTGTTTATATCGAATTACCGGCAGTGGGGGGGGGGGGACGATATTATTGGTTTTTTCTCTTAACAAAATCATACTGCATTCTCCTGCCTAATATATACCCACTTTTCTTTAAAATATACTATATATCCCTATGTATCTTTATCGTAAGTAACCGGAAATAATTTCACTTTTTGCTCACCTTGGATTAAGGGGAGTTATTTAAAATTTGTTAAACAAATTTTAGACCGAGGGGCTGGAACGGTTTTGCGCCAAATACGCGTTGAGCGTGTTTTGCATGAGCATGGCAATGGTCATGGGGCCGACGCCGCCGGGGACTGGAGTGATGAATCCGGCGGCTGCGGAAACGCTGACAAAATCCACATCGCCGGTCAATTTGCCGTTTACGCGGTTAGTGCCGACATCGATTACCACCGCGCCTGGCTTAATCATATCGCCAGTAATAATACCTGGCTTGCCGACAGCCGCTACTACAATATCCGCCTGTCTGACTTCCGCGGCCAGATCAGCCGTACGGGAATGACAAAGCGTTACAGTACAATTGTTTTGCAGGAGCAGCATAGCGGCCGGTTTGCCAACAATATTGCTGCGGCCAATCACGACGGCCTTCTTGCCGGACAAAGAAATACCTGTGGATTTAATCAACTCAATACAACCAGCCGGCGTGCAGGGCAAAACTACGCTGGACATGCCGCTAAACAAAACGCCGGTATTAACCGGGTGAAAACAATCCACATCTTTGGCCGGCTCGACAGCTAGAATAATTTTGTCCTCATTTATTTGCTGCGGCAGAGGCAGTTGTACCAGCACACCATGTATTTTAGGGTCAACATTTAATTTTTGTATCAAGGCCAGCAGCTCCGCCTCGCCGGTCGTTTCCGGCAAACGATGCACTTCGGAATAAAAACCGATTTCCTGACAGGCTTTTTCTTTGGAATTCACATACACCTGCGACGCCGGATCAGCACCGACTAAAATTACCGCTAGTCCGGGTTTGACGGCTAATTTGGCAACTTCAGTTTTTATTTTCTCGCGGATATTCTGCGCAATTTTTTTCCCGTCGATTATTTGAGCGGTCATGCTTAACTCCTGTCCGCAATTTTAAATAAACTATCCGCGCAGACTGAGCGATGTCGAAGTCCAGCGGGACTATGCTTCCACCAGCGCTTTTTCTTTGCCGGGCAGCTCCAGCGAAACAACTTTGGAAACGCCTTTTTGTTCCATAGTCAGACCGAACAGGACTTCCGCCACAGACATCATGGCCTGCCGGTGCGTGATAATAATGATCTGCGTTTTTTCCGCGTATTCTTTTAACAATTCGGTTACGCGGCCGATATTCGGGTCATCGAGCGCGGCGTCGATCTCGTCGAGTATGCAAAACGGTCCCGGGCGCGCCGAAAGCAGCGAAAACAACAAAGCCACCGCCGTCAAAGCATTTTGGCCGCCGGAAAGCAGGGACATAGACTGCGTTTTTTTAGCGCCGGGCACGCGCGCCAAAATTTCAATGCCGGATTCCAAAATATTATTATTATCCAAAATTTGCAGCTCGGCAGAACCGCCGTTGAAAAGCGAGGTGAAGATCTGTTTAAAATGTTCATTCACCAAATGAAAAGTTTCTTTGAAAGCTTCCAGCGCGGTGCAGTCTAATTCTTTAATAATGCTCAATAAATCCGCTTTGGATTTTTCCAAATCCTCGCATTGATTTTCGATAAAAGCCAAGCGTTCTTTTTGCGCTTCGTATTCTTCGATTGCCAGCAAATTAACCGGCTCCATGCGCTTAATGCGGCGTTTGAGTTTTTCTACTTCGTCCTGCGTCTTTTCGTAATCCTCCACCACGGCCTCGGACTTCAGCGCGTCCTCGATAGTCAAATTATATTCGTTGGCCATACGGCGCAGCATCTCATCATGCTCGGCTTCCACGCGCGCCATTTTGATTTCCTCTTCGGACAGTTTGGCGCGCACCTCGCGGTCGGCGTCATTGCGCTCTTTTTCCAGACGGTCGTAAACTTCCAGATCATGGAAATACCGCGCGCGCTCTTGATTGGCTGTGTTAAGCTCGGTTTGCGTCTGCTCGATTTTGCCCTCAATTTCCGGTAAAACATTTTGCGTGCTTTGCAAAATATTTTCCGCTTCGGCGATGCTCTGCCGCAAAGTTTCTTTTTCCGTATTTTTTTCGGCCAGCTGCGCCGCGGTTTGTTGTATATTGTCGCGGTAAGATTCCAGTTTCAGCTCAACCTGCCGTTTAGAAGCCAGCGCGTTAGTGCTGTTAATTTTAATCTCGGTCAGCAGCTCATTGACCGCGGTTTTTTCATTGTCCGCCTGCTGTAGAGCATTTTCTTTTTCCGCAATAATTTTTTCTTTTTCTTCCCGTTGTTTATTCAATTCGTCCAGCTCGGCCTGCAAATTTTGTTTCTGTCCGGCAATTCTTTCCATTTCGCTTTGCTGCTGCGTGATTTCCTGCCGGCTGCTGGCGATATTTTTCTCCAGCTTGCCGCTATCAATTTCGATCCGCGCCAAATCATTGGCAATAGTACCCTGCTCTATCTCCAGATGCTTCAATTTATTGGCGTGTTCTTTTAATTCATTTTCGATTTGGCCAAAAAGCTGCTCGATATTTTTGATTTCCGTATCCAGCGCGGCCAGTTCACCGGTGTACTGCTCAATATCTTTTTGCAACTCGATTATCTCTCTCTGGCGGCTCAATAAAGAAGCCGACTCCTGTTCTTTGCCGACCGAACCGCCGGTCAGCAAACCCTTGGCAGTCAACACTTCACCGGCCAAAGTTACCACCGCGGTCAAACCGCTGGGTTCGATCTGTTCAGATAAACCCAGAGCCTGTTCGAGATCATCCACAATGCACACTGTGCCCAGCAAACCGGTGATAAATTCCTGATATTTTTCCGCGCAGGATACCACATCGACAGCGCAAATGCCGCGCGGCGGCGCGACCCTGACCGCATTTTTCAGCAGGCCGCCGGCCATAAACGTCGCGCGTCCCAGCGAATGTTCGCGCAAATGGCGGATCACCTGTTCGACAGTGGCGCGGTCTTCCGCCACAATAGCCTGCAAATTGTTTTCCAGCGCGGCTTCCACCGCGGCCTCATATTGTTTCGGCACGGTGATAATATCCGCCACCACTCCGGCAATGCCGGCAAAACCCGGCGCGTCATCTTTTCTGGCTTGAAAAACTGAACGCACGCCTTTTTGAAAACCCTCATGCGTCTGCTGCATTTCTTCCAGCAATTTTAAGCGCGAAGACTGCTGGTCAAATTTCTCTTTAATCTCTATACGCAAATTCAAGCGAGTTTTGCGTTCGTCCTCTTTTTGGGAACGCTGCTTAAACAATTCATCACGCCGCGCGTGCAGATCATTGACGCTGTTGTCGACAAAAGTTTTGCGTTCCAGCAACTCGCCCTTGCGGTTCGCCAACTCTTCCTGCTCCAGCGCAAAATCCGTCAGCGAAGTTTCCACACGCTGCAAATCGCCAGCCACGACAGTCTCGCCGGATGTCAAACCCAGCAGCTTGGATTTTTTATTTTCCACCTGATCCAAAAAATCCGCCAAAGCTTTTTTCAGGTCGGCTATTTCCTGATTGACCTGCTGCCAGCGCCCGACAATCGCGCCGGTCTCTTCATTTTTTTTGGCCAAACGTTCATTCAGCTCGGCCACGGATTTTTCCACCGCGCCCAGCTCGACTTGCGCTTCGTTTTGCCGCGCCAGCAAAGCCGTTTGGTTGGCTTCCAGTTGCGCGATTTCCTGCTCCACAGTCTGCAAACGCTGGCGGTGATTGCCGATGCGTTCTTTGGCCACATCGGATTTATTGGCTGACTCAGCTCTTTGCCGCCGCCAATCCTGCAGTTGGCTGTCGCAAGCCTGCAACTGTTTATCCAGCTCGACTATTTTGTCGCGAAATTCCTGTTTCTTCGCGGCGATATTTTGCGCGCCGGCGTCGGCTTCCTCGACTACTTTTTTATATTCGGCGATTTTTTGCTCGACTTCCTGCCGGAAAAAATCCAATTTACCCAGTTTGACTTTAAATAAACCGATTTCCAGACCGGCCAAATCTTTTTTCAGCACCTGATATTCATTGGCAGTCCTGGCCTGCTCTTCCAGCGGTCCCAGCTGCTGGTGGATCTCCGCGCGAATGTCGCTCAAACGGAATAAATTTTGTTCGGCGGCCTCTAGTTTGAGCTGCGTGGCGTGTTTGCGGGATTTGTATTTGTGAATGCCCGCGGCTTCCTCGAATAATTTGCGGCGGTCTTCCGGCTTGCTGTGCAGTATGCTGACTACCTGACCCTGCCCGATAATCGCGTAAGAACCTTTGCCGATGCCGGTGTCCATCAGCAATTCCTGCACATCGCGCAGCCGCACTACTTCTTTGTTGATAAGATATTCGCTCTCACCGGTGCGGTAAAAACGGCGGCCGACCTCGACCTCGCTGTAATCCACCGGCAGACGGTGATCGGAATTGTCGATAGTCAGAAAAACTTCCGCCAGAGAAACCGGCTTGCGCTCTTCCGTGCCGGCAAAAATAACCTCTTCCTGCAGCGAACCGCGCAGCAACTTGATCGACTGCTCGCCCATAACCCAGCGGAAAGCGTCAATAATATTGCTCTTGCCGCAGCCGTTTGGCCCGACGATTGCCGTGATGCCGCGTTTGTCGGCAAATTCTAAAACTGTCCGGTCGGGAAAAGTTTTGAACCCGAACATTTCCAGTTTTTTCAGATACATTCAAACACTCTCCAGTATCCCCCTGAAATGCGCGTCTTGCAGCAAATTTTTAGCGGCCTGCTGCTCCGAGCCTTTTTTCGTTTTATTTTGTCCCTGCGCCGCATAAGGCCGCAGCCGCGCC
The DNA here is from genome assembly GCA_003864455.1 of Candidatus Termititenax aidoneus. Taxonomy (GTDB): domain Bacteria; phylum Margulisbacteria; class Termititenacia; order Termititenacales; family Termititenacaceae; genus Termititenax; species Termititenax aidoneus. Next base: position 34,334 of record BGZN01000011.1, read on the forward strand.
AGAACACCCGGCCTGGCCACCAGCACTTCGCTGGTAAAAACCTTGTCGTGCTCTGGACCGGCCTCCTGTATAACACGATATTCTGGTAATTTCCAGCCTAAGGCCTGCACCCTCTCCTGCAGGACAGATTTGTAATCCTGAAAGTCCGCCAGTTCGATTTCCTCGGCGAAAATCGGCTGAAAAATCCGCAAAATAAATTCGCGCGCGCGCGCCAAACCGCCGTCGAGATAACAGGCCGCAAAAAGCGCTTCCAGACTGTCGGCCAGATTGGACTTGCGCAGCGCGCCGCCGTTCGCAGTTTCGTTGCGGCTCATCAGCAAATAATCGCCGAGCGCGTAACGCGCGCCGATCTCCGCCAGCACCGAGTCGCTGACCAGCACCGCGCGGACTTTGGTCAAAAAGCCCTCGTCCTGATCCGCAAAAGTTTCAAACAAATATTCGGAGATGACTATTTTCAAAACCGCGTCGCCCAAAAATTCCAGCCGCTCATTGTTGGCCGCGGCCTGCGAACAATGCGTCAGCGCCTGATCCAAAAGCTCAAGATTTTGAAATTCAATTTGCAAAGCTTTTTGACAAGCCTTTAATTGTTGAACGCGGTTTAGAGTAAGCGGCATAGCAAAATAATTTTAACATAAAAAACTTCTTGCTATCACACTCAAAATATGTTAATTTTTTGCGCATGGGGAGATTTTTTTGGAGTGAAGAAAAAAATTGAAAATAAAATTTGACGGAAAAATTTTAGTCATCGGCTGCGGTGGTGTGTCACAGTGTTTTTTGCCTCTGCTCGTTAAGCATCTGGAGATGCCGTTACACAAAATAACAGTCATCGATTTTATTGATAAAACCAAAGACATTGCCGCTATTCTCAAGACCGGCGTCAATTTCAAAAAAGACCGCGTCACGCAAGAAAATATCGGCAGCAAACTTGCCGAGTATGTCGGCGGCGGCGACATCATCATTGATCTGGCGTGGAATATCGACTGCAACACGATTTTGCAATGGTGTCACGACCACAATGTCCGTTACATCAACACTTCCGTCGAGGAGTGGGACCCTTACGCCGACGCGGAAAATATTCCTCCGCAGCAGCGTACCCTCTATTACCGTCAGATGCAGATCCGTGAGATGCTGGCCGGCTGGAAAATCAAAGGTCCGTCGGCGGTCATCGATCACGGCGCCAATCCCGGACTGGTGTCGCATTTCGTCAAAGTCGCGCTGGTCGATATTGCCAACAAACTTTTGCAGGACAAACCCAAAGACGCGCGCGCGGAAAATCTCAAAGAATATTTACGTACGGAAAATTGGCCGAAAATTTCCCAGACGCTTGGCGTGAAAGTCATACACATCAGCGAGCGCGACACGCAGGTTATCGACCAGCCCAAACAGATCAATGAATTTGTGAACACGTGGAGCATCGAGGGTTTTTACGAAGAAAGCATCGCGCCGGCGGAGTTGGGCTGGGGCACGCACGAGTTGGCTCTGCCGCCGCATGCGCTGGCGCACAGTTACGGTCCGCAAAATCAGATCTGCCTCGCGCAAATGGGCGTGAAAACCAAAGTGCGCAGCTGGGTGCCCTGCGGCGAAATCACCGGCATGGTTATCCGCCACGGCGAGGCTTTTTCGATCTCGGATTATCTAACCGTGTGGAACGGCGCTGAGCCGGTGTACCGCCCGACCGTGCATTACGCTTACTGCCCCTGCGACGGCGCGCAGCTTTCTATCGCCGAGCTGGAAATGCGGCAATTTAAAATACAGGAAAAACAGCGGACTTTGACGGACGAAATTATTGACGGGCGCGATGAACTGGGCGTGTTACTCATGGGACATGATTTCAAATCCTGGTGGACCGGCAGCTTGCTGGACATTCACACCACGCGCAAACTTGCACCGCATCAAAATGCCACAACTCTGCAAGTCGCCTGCTCGGTGCTGGGCGCGCTTTTCTGGCTGATCCGCAATCCGCAGGAAGGCGTGAAAAATCCTGACCAGCTGCCGTACAAAGAAGTGTTGGAAGTCGCCCGGCCTTACCTCGGCGAATTTGTCTCTCTGCCGTCGAACTGGGACCCGGTGCAAAACCGCCGCGATATCGACATGTTCAATAAATACCGCCGGCAGCCGCGGTGCATTGACGAAAGTTTAATGTGGCAGTTTAATACGTTCTTGGTGGAATAAAAAACCGCAGGAGGCAGATAATTGGCACACGAGGAACCTGAGGGCGCGGAGTCCCGCCAGCCCAGCATCAAAGCACCGAAAACCCGCGAAGGCATTGAGTCGCTGATCCGCAAATTAGTCAAAGAGCACAACACTCCTCTATTACTCATTTTAAAAAGCGTTTTAAGCAAGCAATTTTATTGTTTCAAAAAAAAGCTGCCCAACATCGAGCCGTTTTATGCGATCAAGTCCAATCCCAACGCGCAGGTTTTGAAACATTTTGTCAATCTGGGCTGCGCGTTCGACGTAGCCAGCGCCAAAGAGATCGAATGGGTTTTGCGCGCCGGCGCTAAACCGCGCAATATTATTTTTGCCAACACCATAAAATCCGAAGCCGACCTGCAATATGCGCATTGCCATAAAATCAATCTGCTGACTTTTGACAACGAACTGGAATTATACAAAATCGCCAAATTTTGCCCCAAGTCGCGGGTAGTCCTGCGCATCAAAGTCGCCAATATCGGCAGCGTGGTGCAGCTTTCGCTCAAATTCGGCGCTGATCTGGAGCAGGCAACTTATCTGCTGAAAAAAGCGCGGTCGCTGGGTCTGCACCCGGAAGGCATTAGTTTTCACGTCGGTTCGCAATGCACGAACATCAACAATTATATTCAAGCGCTGGAAATGTCCGCCAAGATTTTTGCGGAGGCGGAAAACACCGGCATTTATCTCAAACTGCTGGATATTGGCGGCGGTTTTCCGATCAAACATTTTGACGACGAGGACGGCACGATTTTTGAAAAAATGGCCAGCACTTTGCGCAAAGAAATCAAACGGCTTTTCAAAAGCTACGACAAACTGCGCATCATCGCCGAGCCGGGGCGGTTTTTTTGTGGGCCGGCCGGCATACTTATCACGCAGGTCGTCGGCAAGGCTTTCCGCGACAACAAATATTATTATTATATTAACGACGGCGTGTATCAGGATTTTTCCGGCGTGATTTTTGACCACTGCAAATACGAATTCAAAACGCTGAAACGCGGGCCGAAACTGCTCTGCACGATAGCCGGTCCGACCTGTGATTCGCTGGATATTATTTCGCTGACCGAGGAACTGCCGGAGTTGGACATCGGCAATGTCATTTACGTCAAAAATATCGGAGCGTATTCCTGCGCCAGCGCCGTGCCGACTTTCAACGGCTTTGCGCCGGCTAAAATTTTAGTTGTCTAATTAATTATAGACACAACTGATTATTCCGGTAAAAAAATCCCGCAGAGCCGGATCGTCCAGCGAATCCAGCAGCAGTACCGCGTCATCCTGCGAGCGTTCGATAAGCTGCACCGACCGGATAAAAAAATTCCGATTGGCGCGGCTGCTAAAATTCTCAATCAGCAGATAGCGGCTGTCTTGCAGCGCCAGGTAAAATATTTTGCCCAAAATGTAAAATTTTAATTTGGCGAAAAAATCTTCCAGCGCTATATCTTTTTTGCCGCGTTTAAGATTTTGCAGATCGTCCAAAATATTCCGGCAAAATTCCTGTTTGTTTTCCGCTACGGACAGCAAATAACTTATTTCATAGTCAATATGTTTAGCCTGGCCAGACAGACTGACGCTGTCTTTGGAGCGCGGCGGCTGGCCAGCCAGCGCTTTGTTAATCGACTCCACAATCATACGCCGCGCCTGCTGGCCGGATTCTATAGTCAGGACATCACTCATTGGCATACTCCTCGCGTAAAATTATTTCAGCCTGCTTTAAGATAAAATCCAAAAGCTTTTTGACTTTTTTAGTATCTTTGCTCATGGTCTACCTCCGCCTTGTTTTTGTCTTGTTTGTTTTATACATGATTTTCATTAAAAATTTATATCTATTTTTTCAAAAATTTGACCTAAATTTACTTAACTGGTATAATTTTTGATATGTCTAAATTGAAAGATATTGCCAAGGCCTGCAATGTTTCGATCAGCACCGTGTCGCTGGCCATCCACAAACCGCACCGCATTTCGCGCGAAAAAAAAGATGAGATTTTGCGCAAAGCTCAAGAGCTGGGTTATTTCAGCAAAAACAAAACTGTAACGCGCGTGCTGCTGGTCTTCAAAGATTTTTTCAAATGTTACATGGGTGATTATTATAATAACGTTATCTACGGCATCCTTGAAGTACTGCACAAAGAAAATATCACGATACAAATTTTAAGCAATTTTGATGTTGATTATGAACAGGTTTATGAAAACAACGGCATTATTTTCGTCGGCAAAACGCCGCCGGAATTTTTGGCCAAAGCGCTGAATTTCAAAATGCCTTTTGTGCTTTGCGGGCATCCTGACGACCAAAATAAATATTCGTCTGTGCATTTTGACGTCAAAAAAGGCCTGCATGAACTACTGGATTATTTAATCAGTTCCGGACACAAAAAAATCGGACTTATCGTCGGACAAGCTTCTCACGAAGATTTCTTTTACAAAACTCTGGTCGGCACTTTTCAGGAAACTTTGTCCCGCAATCAATTGAGCAACTCGGAAAAAATGATAACCACTTGCGACTATGACAATCTGCAAACTGTAGAAATCGCGCTAAATAAACTGCTCAAACAAAACCCGACCACAATTTGCTGCGCCGACGACCATATCGCCTACGTTTCTTATAATATTCTGAAACGCTGGAACATAAAAATTCCCGATGACATTTCTCTGACTGGCTTTGACGATATTCGCTTATCGTCTTTTCTTGAACCGCCCCGTCCGCGCCTAACCACCGTGTCCTCTGATCCGATAAATTTAGGCCGCACAGCCGTGTTGCAGCTTAAAAAAATGATTCTCTCGTCCGGCGGCTTTGATCAGAAACACATTATTTTGCCGGTGCATTTAAAAATCGGCGCTTCTGTAAAAAGAATACGATGAAGAAACTTATTTTAGCCGCTTTAATATGCAGCGCGCTTTTGCTGACCGGCTGCGGAATCAATCCGGTTACCGGCGGCTACACGCTCAATTTTTATTCCGACGCGCAGGAATACCAAATGGGCGAGGAATATCATCCGCAGCTTGTCGCGCAGTACGGCGAGTATGCAGACCAAAATTTGCGCAATTACGTACAGGACATCGTGAATCGTCTGGGCGACGTGTCGCACCGGCCGGATCTGAATTACCGCGTAACTTTGCTGGACACGCCGGAAATAAACGCTTTTGCCATACCCGGCGGCCGCGTCTACGTCTGCCGCGGCCTGCTGATTTACATCAATTCCGAAGCGGAACTAGCCGGCGTCATGGGGCACGAGATCGGCCACGTTACCGCCAAACACAGCGTGCAGCAAATGTCCAAACAACAGGGGCTTGATTTTGGCCTGCTGCTCGGCGCGGTATTCCTAGCCAAAGACAGCGAACAAAACGCGCAGAATTTTCTCAATCTCGGCAGCACAGTTTCCAATTTGGCCCTGCTCTCTTACAGCCGCGAAGACGAAATGGAAGCCGACCGGCTGGGCGTCGAGTACGCGCACAAAGCCGGTTTTAGTCCGCTGGGCGTCGGCCAGGTGATGAAAATGTTTGAGAGAATGAGCGGCAAACAAAGCAAATTTAATCTCCTGCTTTCCTCGCACCCGGCCTCGGAAACGCGCAGCAAGCAGGCGCGCATTGAAGTGAGCAAGCTGGCCGAAAATCAAGACATCAACCGCGAATTAGACCGCGGCGCTTATCTGGGAAAAATCAAAAACATTATTACCGGCCACAATCCTGAACGCGGCGTTGTCAACAACGGAAATTTTTACAGCACGCGGTATCAACTGGCGTTCAACGGCGGCGGCGGAAAATTCAGTATGGACAACGGTTATTTAATGGCCTGGCAAAATCCGCCGCAAACCGCGGCGGTGTATCTCGAAATGCTGGAGATGAACAACAATCCTGAAAAAACCAAGACCACGCAGATGGAAAAAAATCTGGGTACGACCGCGCACACTGTCACCGGCCGCAACTGGAACAGCAGCCGCGGCAATGTTTACATTTATCTGGCGCAGACTAAAGAGGGTTATTATCAAGTCAGCCAGTATTTCAATATTTACCGCGGCAAAATGCTCTGCCTCACGGTCCTGGAAAAACTAACCGGACAGCAGACCACGCTGGCCAATCTCGACTCGGCGCTGCAAAACCTGCGGCCGCTTTCCGCCGCCGAAGCCGAACAGCTCAAACCGCCGCGGCTGGAAATTTACACGGCGCGCGCCGGCGACACCTGGGAAAGTCTGGCTCAAACTTATTTTTCTCCAGCCGAAGCGCAAAAATTGGCCTGGTTCAACGGCTGTGAGTTAACGGACAGCCTGCCGGAAAAAATTAAGTTAGGATTATTTTAATCTATGCCTCGCAGCGGAAATGAAACCAGTTGTCTTTTTGGTCCCGTTAATTCGCGGCGGCTGGGGCGCAGTCTGGGCATCGATCTTGTAAAGTTCAAAACCTGCACTTTAAACTGCGTGTTTTGCGAATGCGGCCGTACTACGCAGTTGAGCGTCGAACGGCAAGTGTTTATTCCCGCCGAAAAAGTCTTAAAAGAACTGGATACTTTTTTAACCAGCGCTGACACACTCGCTGCGCAGCGCGCGCCGGAAGTTCTGACTTTTTCCGGCGGTGGAGAGCCCACGCTGGCCGCCAATCTCGGCGAAATCATCGCGGCGCTCAAAGCTAATTATCCGCAATACAAACTTTGTCTATTGACCAATTCCACTTTGCTTTCCGACAGCCAGGTGCGCGCGGAAATAAAGCCGGTTGATATTATCATACCTTCGCTCAACGCTGTCTCAGCGGCGGCTTTTCAGAAAATCAACCGGCCGGCCGCCGGCATCACACCGGAAAAAATCCTGAGCGGTTTGCTCGATTTGCGGCGGGAATATACCGGACAATTATTACTGGAAATTTTCATCGTGCCGGAGATCAACGACACGCCGCAGGAATTGGTTTTGCTGCGCGAGGCCGCCGCTTTGCTCCAACCGGACGGCGTGCAGCTTAATTCGCTCGACCGTAAAGGCACGGAAGACTGGGTACAGCCGGTGTCCGCCGAAAACATGTCCAAAATCACCGAGTTTTTTAAAGATTTTAATACGAATTTTTATTTAAAACACTGACAGAATATTAGTCTTCAATATCCAGAGCAATCAAAAGCGCCTCTCTTAATCTGGCCAATTTGTGATAAGACAATTTGCCTATATAGTGCGTCAATAAGCTTTTCGGAATACTGACTAACTCATCGCAGTGAATAGCGCTGTCATGCTTTAATCCTTCGTTCACGCCTACCAGCACCTGCGTGGACAAAGCAGCATAGCTGGAATAGACTGGCGCGCAGGTTACTGTCGAAAACTTGGAATCAATTAAGATTTGCCTGCTAACCACCGCAAACACGCGGTAATTTTTAGGATCGTTTTTAGAGCCGCGATAGACACGATACAAGTCGCCGCGCCGCATAAATTAATAGACCTGATACAAAAGCGTATCCGCAGCCTCTTTGTTTAATTTCACGGCGGACTTATTAATGTCTTTTAAATCCTTCTGATTACGCTCTTCCCGCCGCAGCAATTCCAAATAACGCCACAACGCCCGCTCTATAAAATCCGAGCGATTATCGACAAAATCCAGTTTGTCCACTTGTTCCAGTAAATCACTGGATAAAGATATAGATGTTTTTACTTTCATAGTGGTAACATTATACTACTATAGTAGTATATTAACAAGTTCCAGAAAACATCCGCGTCAAAGATTTAATTGATTTCTAGCAGCGTCAACGTTTCCACATGCGTTGTCTGTGGAAAAAAATCGTAGGGAACAATATCTTGCACTTTATAAACCGAAGTAAGTAGTTTTAAATCTCTGGCCAGTGAAGCCGGATTGCAGGAAAGATAGATTATTTTTTGCGGCTTGATTTCTAAAATTTTGCCCACCATTTCCGCCGCCAGTCCTTTGCGCGGCGGATCAACAATAATGATCTCCGGCGCGCCGAGAGTTTCGATGCTTTGTTTCTCCGCCTGACCTTGTATAAAACGGACATTGAGCGCTCCGTTATTTTCCGCGTTGCGCCTGGCGTCTTTGACGGACTGCGGTGCTTCCTCGATACCCAGCACTTGCGCGGCTTGCTCCGCTACGGACAGCGCGATAGTTCCAATACCGCAGTAAGCGTCTAGAACACTTCGACACCTTTCGACTACGCTCAAGGCAAGCCTCTCATTTTGTGCGTCGAGCGGCGAGGCGGTTCGATTCCGCTCACCGACCGCGCCGCACCATTCTTTGATTTTAGAATAGGCTTTCTCCGCCTGCGGTGTATTGACCTGCAGAAAAGTATTCAACGAAACCTTATACAAAAATCCGCCGATTTTTTCTGTAATAAAACCGCTGCCCAGAATATTATCAATTCTTTCCGCAAGTATTTTATTTGTTTTTTTCTGATTGATATTGGCGACGACAGAGACGATTTTATAAGTCTGCAATTTCTGATTTATTTCTTCGGTCAATCTTTTTATCTCAGGACGCAGGCCAAACTCGCGGCAATTCACGACCAAACCGACGAGAATCTCTTTCAGATAATCGCTTTTGCGAATAACCAAATGGCGCAAAATTCCTTTGTGCGTTTTTTCATCGTAAATCGGTATATTTTTCTCCCGCGCAAAACGGCGGAAACTCTCCGCTATGATCCAAAAATCCGCGTGATGTATCGGGCATTCCTGTAAGTCCACAACATCATGGCTGTTCATCTTAAAAAAACCGACCGCACTGCCTTTGCCAAAAGGCAGCTGCGCTTTGTTGCGATACGCCCAGATATTTTCTGACGGAATAATACCGGCCAGCGGCAAATCCAATCCAGCCAGCCGCCGCAGGGACTGCGCGGCAAAATTTTCTTTCCATTTCAACTGCGCGGAATAAGCGTAATGCTGCAAAGAACAACCGCCGCATATACCGAAATGCCGGCAAAGCGGCTGTGTCCGGTCAGGCGACGGCTCGATTATTTTTTTTATTTTGCCCAGCAGATAATTTTTCTTGTCGGCTATTATCTCTATCTCGGCCGTGTCGTCAGGGACAAGCCCGGGGACAAAAACCACGCGCCCCTCGTGCCGCGCCAC
>BGZN01000012.1 GCA_003864455.1 Candidatus Termititenax aidoneus
AACCAGATTGAGCGACACGCCGCCGTTTACAAGATCGACGTAGGTGTTCCCGCCGTATTCCACCCCGCCAGCAACGCTGGCCACACTCCCGCTGGGCAATGCCGTGTCCAGATAGATCGTGTCGCTATATACCGCGCTGGTATTGCCGGAACCATCTTTGTATTGAACATTGACCGTATTTAGACCATCGTTAGTAAATGTTGTCGCGCTGGTACTGGTCGCGCCGGAAATAGTCAGCCAGGCGCTGCCATTGATACTGACGCCGTTGACGCCGCTCTGCCCTGCCGTGCCATTTGTGCTGTCGGCATAAGCTAAGGCCAGAGACACCGCATTTTTGGAAGTGTACTGCGCGCCGGAGTTGATAATAACCGAGCCGTTGGGTGAGGTGCGGTCGAGAGTCTTAATAGTATAAGCCTCCGGACTCCATTCTGATATATTTCCGGCGGCGTCCTGAGCCTGTACTCTGGCCGTAATATCCTGCCGGTCGCCAAAAGGAGCAACAGCGCGAATGGCATTATAGCTAACCCAGTCAACATTGGTTACCAATCTAGAACCGCTAAAATCATATTTGATAGGCGAAGCATGGTCAGCCCGCAATGGCCAGTCATAGGCAGCATTGACAGTGAGTACCTGTGTGTCTCCGCTGTTTGCGCCTCCATCTATCCATTTCAGGAACGGCATACCAGGTATCCACGGCGCGACATAGTCGGCAGGACGATTATAATATACCGTGCCGTTTTCACCATCGCTCGTATTCCACCAGAGCATGTCAGGACGGTCGTCGCGCACATCGGCCACCATGTGGGAGAACAACGCCGGCTCGCCAGCGCCGGACACGTTTTTGATCAGCGAATCGGTAGTCCAGACCTTAGGCGCGCGCTGGCTGATCTGTAATATCTCATAATTAGCGCCATTGCCGGAAACGAACTGAATGACCGGAATATTGGCGGTAGTAAAACCGATGTGCGGAGAATAAATTTTCGACGCTAATATTTCGGGAAACCAATAGTCGGGAGAGTATTTATCGAGATTGGCATCATATTTTTGATAATTTAATCTATTTAGAGTCTGACAAGGGACGGACGTATACACGACATACAAATTACCGCTAGCATCATAAGCTGCGCTGCCGTACTGGACGCCATTGATAGTTACTGCCTGCCAATTTCCTGCGGCGGTGCGGCGGTGCACAGCGGTATAGCAGTAACTATCATACATTAATTGGGGAGGAGTTGAATCAATCCAAGCATAATTAAAAACAAAAGCCACGTCATCACTCGGACTTATAGCAAGCTGTAAGTGAGTGGCAGTTTGCGTTGGCGAAGCGAGAAGAAAGCTGTGTGTCGTTTCTTCTGTTTTGGTTAAAGTCCCGCCCGAAATATTACAGCGCCAGAAGCGCGGGATTCCATCATACGTATAAGTAGACGCTATATATATGTTATTCTGGCTATCCACTGCAATGTCAGTATAGAAAAAGTACTCGGAACCGCTATCTAAAGTATAGCTGCTAGCGCTAATACTATCTATGTCAACATCGTCAAAAACGATAAGCTCTAAACTCAGCAAACTACTCGAGGCTTTGCTATAGACAATATAAACCTTACCGTTACGAACCGCTATTGACGGATCTGCCATAGCGAAAGTTGTTCCAACCCCTGAATTATTTATAGCCGTGGTAAGTATTTTAGTTTTCCAGTTAACTCCGTCCGTTGACCTGGCATAAACGAGATGATAATTAGGAGGGGATGCTGTCTTGTCGACATTGACAAAAACCGCCTGAAGCGCACTATCGGATCGCGCCAATTTATGTCCGCCGTCAAAGGAATAAGCGTTAAATATATTTTCATTAGAAAAATAGGTTATATTGGAAGAAATAACAACACTCGCATTGATAGAGCAAGACAAAATAATTAGTATCCAGATTTTTTTCAACATTTTAATTATCTCCATACTACTTCAGTGAAATGTCAACCATTAAGCTAGCTTCAAGAGGATCATTACTGCCCCGGTCCCTCATATTAAGCCCCAACGACACAAATTCGCTTAGGCCTACCTTTGCCCCCCCAAACCAGCCAATATCCATATCATTACTTCCAGTTCTTTGGCCGATAAGACCTCCGAAAATGCCGAATCTTTCAAAAAGGGTGAGTTGGGCTTGCGTACTAAAACCACTTATGGAGCCAGGCCACCAGTTCAATGTGCCCTGTACGTTTGCTTCGAACCATTCACCATCGTAGGTGAAACTTCCTCCGCTGGATAGTTTAAAGGGATAGTCAGATCCAGGGTTATGTTTTACGCCCTGCCGAAAGAATAGGTCAATTTTATCATTTATTTGCCGGCCAAATGTAACGCCAGCGCCGTAATTTCCGGATACTGCATGCTCCCAGCCAGATGTAGTTGGCCCCAAAGTAGAACTTTCCTGCTGAAATTTATTGGATAATGAGATTCCACCAAATAAGTCATAACCGAAGTAAAACCCCCCATTCTCTAGACCAAAAAATTGATTCCAGCTGGCAATAAAATCATTTCCTATCGTAACATCATCTAAAACATGTTGGTTTTCTACCTCTTCATAAACGATCTGCGTTCTTTGTTCTGTGGCGCTGACATCTGATGAAAATTGCGCGGCAAAACTTTTTCTTACACTTTCTATTCCTGTGCCGTCCGGCTCAGAAAATGTAAATGTACTATTATCTGGCACAGTTGCCGGAGTCAGCGTATTGGTTGTGCCAGCTTTAATATCCCAGTTCTCATCCGCAGCCAGATGAACTGAGAGCGGAGAGATGCCTGTTGCTCCCCAGTCAGGTTCTGCCTGCAGCACAGCGGTCTTGACTGTGGCGGAGCCTCTTATTTCGTATTCAAGATCGTCTGTAAGAGCAAGCACAGGGGAATAAGCGTCGCCGGCAACTGTTTTTGTTAAGGTATTGGGAACACCTCCCTCAGCAATAGCTGATGTATAACCTGTAGTCACCGATAATGCCTTTACCTCAATATCATTCAGGTATACCTTTGTCGCGCCTCCTCTGCCTGAATATGTAACAGTAGCGGTATAAACTGTTTCGGATGGCCAGTTATTAGAATTAGAATTAATATCTTTCTTTTTAGATATCGCTTCGAGCTCTATTACGGAGTCAGGTTTAATAGTACTGAAAAGCCCAGGATAATTATTAAACGGATAATTGTATGATTCTCCGTCTATTATTAGTTTTAGAGTAAAATTTTCTTTTATATTCTCAATTATCTCGTTATTAGGTATAAGTGTTTGTACCATAGTGCTAAATAAAGACCTCATATCTTCTTCTGTAATACTAGCCTGTTGGGGCGACACGGTTACTGTCTGGTTAAAAACCACAGCGTCTCCGACCAGCATCTCAATTGTTACAGGACTCTCGCTCTCATATTGAGCCAGGTCTACTGTATATTTTCCTGAAACAGCGTCATATGGAAGGGTTACTTCATTACCGCCGATCAGGAACCGTGTTTCGCCAAAATCCGCGGTGTTGCCGGTGGTAATATAAAAATACTTTCCATTAGCGCTGAATGATGTGCTGGTTTCCAGTTGTTGGGCTGGTGAGGTTAATTCGTATATTTTAATAGGCTGGTTATTGCCAAATTCCAAAAACACTTCTTCGTCTTTGCTGGCGCCCTCTAAGTCAATCGAAAAGCTTCCGGTATCCGTGAGTGCGAGTGCTCTAAAGCTGCCTGTGCCTATCCTGTATCTTATCGGAGACAACCGGTCAATATCGCCTTCAAGCTCAAATTTGCCGCTTAGCGTATTGCCACTGACCGACGGATTGTTGATCCATTTGGTGCTTGCCGCCCGCTCTCCGCTAACCGTGACGGACGACAGGCTATAGTCAAGGACGGCTTGTCCGGGCTTGCTGTCGTTATCGTAGGCCAAGAGTTGTATGTGTGTGCCGGTCTGGACTGTGCCGTGGTCAAATTCAATAAAAAAAGTGTTGTCTGAATTAACTGATACATCAACCAAAGCCCCATTGCCGATCTGTGCTTTATATCTTACAAATCTGTCTAGATTAGTTCCGGTAATTATGCCGGATAGTCTGTATTTATCTCCGTCATGAACGAGGTTCAGAGAGGAAGCCGAGGCGCTGGCCGCTCTTGGTCCGCTATCAGTTGGTGTGAAAGGGGCGGTTAAAGGTGAATTATCGGCCAAAATTTGGATCTGCGCGCCATTATAATTCGACGGCAGCGAGTAAGAGAATTTATTATTATCAGGATTTATAATCAAAGACTCCGGCGAGTTGTCCCCAATTTTAATATAAAATGAGTCAAACCTCTCGCTGTCGCCGCTAAAACTTAACTGGCCGCTTAATATGCCCTCCTGAACAGAGCAGGAACTCAAATTAACCTCAGCTGCCTCACAGCGCTCGTCTGCAATTGTCCCTAAAGTATAACTAAAGAAAGGCTCCTCAGCTCCGTCTATGGTTAGAAGTATTGTTTTGCCGTTTAAATTAGTATTTTTTAAATCTATAGCGTATTCGGTATCGCTGTTTTTTATTAAAGCCACCTCAGTATTGGTCCCCTGAATAGTTGCGGTAATATTGGTGTAGGGATAGCCGTTACGATTTTGAATTGTGAGCGGCAGCAAATAATTGTTTCCAATCGTTCCCGCGCTAGCGGAAAGAGAAGCGGCGGCTGGTGTATCGACGCGGGTTACGGTTGTTGTCCAGAAAACTTCGCCAGAATCCCTGTCTCTGATCGCCAGAACTGCGCCGTTGGGCAACTCGTTTTGATCGAAAGTCCAGACAAGGCTGCCGTCCTCATTTTTGGTTATATTTTTAGAAGACACCTCTTCTCCTCCTGATGTGATAATAATATTAAACTGGTCAAGATCAGCGTCGCGTATAGTGACAGTGCGTATTCCATTTTCATCCGCCGGATCACTAAGGATTACATTGTTTTTACTCAGGCTGAAAGTCTTATCCTCTCCGGGGCTGATAGTGGCCAACTCCATTTCAGAGCTGTTATTACTAAAGACGATCTTGCGTGTTTCTCCATCCTTAGTAGGTATGTCCTGAGCTTTGACAAAAAGTTTAACTGTCGGCATTTTACCTGAAGGCACTGAATATTTGTTCCAGCAATCCTGCAAAGATATGCCTTCATCTGGCAGCTCCAGCTCATGAGCCAGCACAGTTTCTCCAGCGTCATCGGTATAAAAAATTTTGGCCAGCAGGCGCAACTCGCCGGACTCGCCAAATTTAGCTTTGGCTTCCTCTGTAAGGCTAACTATCGGATCGCCGTATTCATTCATATTAAAGTCTTTTTCTACAGGAATGCCCTCGATATTTTTAGTTGGCATGGGTTTAGTTACGGCAACAACTTCTCTGGTTGTCCAGTCTTGCCTTTGCCACTCTACGCCTGAGGAAATTCCCAAACTTAGCCTGGCGCCGATTTCTTTAAAATTTAGACTGCCCTGCCAGTCTACTTTTAGATTAACTTTATTTTCTGTTACATCTCCGCGAGAGCCGTCGTTAAATTCTCGCCATTGATAACCCAACTCCGCGACCAATCTTGAAATAAAAACATCATCAATATTTTTATCCCAGGTAAAGGTTCCTTGTATTTGAAATGTATCAGCAAAATTTGCATCTGTAGTAAGTTGTCCGGATATTGTATCGGTTGTATTGCCCTCAGTGGTGGTGTTGCTGAATCCTAGGCTAACTCCATAAAGGTTTTTTTCGATGTCAATTATCCGCACGGTAACGGTTATTTCTTTACCGTCTTTTGTTGTTGTTTTAAATACTTGGGCTATGTTCTTGCCCTCTGGAGCAGCAATACCATTATTGGTAAATGATTCATTGCCATTTTCATCAATGGTATGAACAAGAGGGGGTCTCGTATCATTCACGGGCGCCTGTCTCACAGTTATGCTTATAGTCCCTTTGGCCGCTGCCCCTCCCTGGTCTGTAACTGTATATTCAAATCTGTAAGCATCTGCAGTGTCTTCCCGCGGCGGCAAACCGGATACATGCATCTGCCATTTTCCATTTTCATCCTGCTCAAACCGGATATTTTCCTCGGTCAGTCCTTCCGGCAGCTCGCCCAGAGTGAGCGTATGGGTGTCGCCTGGACTGTCTTTTATATCTAAAGGATATTTTTTTGTTATTTCCTTAGGATCTTCTCCAACTTTTACGGTGTAGGTTTCATTGAGCGCTGGCGCATACGGCGGTATATTGCGGCCGGGGTCTGGCGGAGCCGCAGGCGCTTCCGGCACTTTTTCGCTGTGGACTATATACGGCGGCATTGACTCCGGAGTTATAGTCAATTCCTCAAATCCCGCGCATTTATAAGTAGTAAGCGTTGGCGGCAGGTTATTTGCCGGCGGATTGAGCCTGATCTCAAAACTGCTTATTGTGGAACGCTTTTCTTCACCAACAGACACCGGCAGAGCAAAGCCACCGCCGGCGCCACTGGGGCATGTTAAACTCACAGTATTATCCTGGCCATCTTTGCCTGTTTGTTTGATCGTTTTTGGGTCTCCATAAACCGCGACATTACCGTCGGCGTCAGTAATTATTCCGACGTTATTCGTATTTCCTTTGACCGCAAAAATAGTCAGCAACAATTCGTTGTCCTGACTAACTAGAGGCTCTCCTTCAAACACTTCCACCATTTTCTCTCTAAGAACCTTTGCCCTGGCCTTGCCGCCCCATTCCGGATTGTTGATCTGGTAAGCGTAAAGAATGGGACCTAAAACTTTATCGTCATTAAGGAAAGTTTTTATTTTTTCTTCCCAGCCAGAATTTTCTTTTTTATAAGCGGCTAAATATTCTTTCCAGGTCTTAGAAGGCCTAAAATCATACTTATTGAAAGCATCATCCCAGTTTCTGGGATTACTGATATTACCCTCACTGATTATATAAGCAAGCAAAGCGGCATTTTCTTTATCTTCCGTATACAAGCTTATATCTCCATCTTTGCCATCACTTACATTTATGAAAGACACTGGATTTATAGTCATCACAAAATTTTCCTGATTAGTATTCGCGCGTATAAGCCTTTGGATTTCTAGGGCGGCCCCCTTAACTCTTTTTAATTGCTCCGTGACATAGTCCCCATTTTCCTTAAAAGTGCTTTCATACCCTACGTATTTTATAGTGGTTGAACTAATGATCTTAGCTTGTGCTTCGATAGCATCCTTAACAGGTTTAGAAACATTTTTTATTTCTATTCCATTTATCCTAAGCGTATATACGTTGGCAACAGGCTGGAATAGCTTATCAAGACTTGGGATATTGGCTGTGGCTGTGGGGTCAATGGCTTGGGCAGCCGCAACATAGGCCGTATATAAATTACGTAACTGTGTTTCGTTCTCAGCGATCTCAGCCGCACTCGCTCCGTTTGGGAATTTTTGTTTAAAAGCGGCTATCTCCGTATCAAAGTCAGATTTCGCCTGATTAAAGGCCGTTTGTAAAGCGTTGCGGCGGCTTTCTTCGTTTTCATAATCCGCATTGGGTATCGTGGACACACTGAATATTGTGTCTGCTTCCGGGAGGCTTAGAGCGTATTTGTTTTTAAAATCGTGTCCAGTGAAGTAGCTGTAAAAATCCATATATATTCTACGCGCGTTTTCATAATTTTCTTTATTGGGGGTGTCTTGAAAAGTTTTTATAGCATTCCTTACGCTGTTCTGCTTGGTTTGGAACTCTCTTAATTCTCCCTCAGCGGCGGCCTTGTCAGTATTCTCAAGCATCAGTGTTTCCAGGGTCAGCGTTTTAATCTCCGGGTTTTCTGGATCATAGGCTTGCATAGCGGTTATATAGCTGTCATAAGATTCTTTTACCTCATTCAGATCAGGATCTGATTTCCCGAGCGCCTTGAGCAAATTTTCGCGCGCCGTCAGAACATCTTTTAGTTGGTCCAGTTTAGCTATGTAATCATGAATCTCCACTGCGTTTGCTCCGTTAGCTAAATCTGGCTGATAGGTTTCGAGCACCTCGAGAAAATGTTCATTAGTTTCAACCGCCTTAGCTATACCGGCGCCATTAGCCAGTTCAGCGCTGCAGCGGTCAGCATTTGTTTTGGCAGCTTCCAATAAGGAGTAATTCACTTTCGCTTGTTCACTCGAATCACTAGTTCCTATATGCAAATTAGCCCAATTTTCGTTTTCACCAATTCCGCCGTCATGAGGTTCAGAAACCTTTTGTGCCGTGTTTTCAGGACTAGAGTCTTTTCCGGAGAGGTTGGCAACTGCCGTACGATAGCGTTCGACTTCTGTCATCCATTCAGGATTGTTTTTGATTTCTGTCGCTAATTCTTGCAGCTTCTTATCTTTACTGGACTCTGCATTTTTTAGAATTTCAAGTAACACAAAGCGCATAATCACTTTAGTATCCTGGGTGGACGGATCTCGCAGACAAGCGTCTATAAAGTTCGCGCGCTGCAGGGGTTTATTTCTCATCAGCATATCCTGGATCACGCTCTGCCGGTTATCTTTATTATGCTTCCAGAATTCCTGATCTTCCCCAAAAGCCTGAAATTCTTCTGGATTGAGCTTGCCGTCTTTATTTTTGTCAAAACGGAACTGTGTCAGGGGGTGCCCCAAACCAAATTTTAGGCTGTCCATAAATAACTCCTTTTAATGTAAGCTTGCTGACAGCTAACCTATACCCAGTTTTTAAGTTTTTATGCCTGCGGAGTTTTAGGATTTTGGCCAGTTAATTGACCAGCGATTTTTTTGCAATCAATTGACGTTTCTTACGATTAGAAATACAGCCAAGCGTATGCGTTTTGGGAACAACAAAAATTGAACTGGATTTTAGGATTGTTTTATATTATAACTTTAAGGAACAGCATGTTTATTAATTCTAAAAATATTAGCACAATTGAATTATTGCCTAAAAGAATATCCGTCCAGAGGAAAGCTCAGGCGTGTCTGCTTGGTTTAGCATTATTGTTTGGCGCCGGGAGTTGCGCTGATCCTATCCAACAAATTAATCTCGAGGATTTGATTGGAATTGACGAAGAGGACATTGATGACGAGACCGCTTGGTATGCAGAAAACAGCGAAGTCTATTCTCCGGAGGAATTACAAATCTGCCGGGAAACCAAAGCACAATTAGCGGCGCTGGGCATTAATTCTTTAAATCGCTTCAAGACTCTAAGTGAAGCGCAATATATTGTCAGGCAGCGCCAGCGGCTGGGAAACAACGCTTTGGACAGCTCCAAACCAATTACCGTGGTTTTATATGCGGAACATGATCCCAACGGCGCTTTTTCCTGGAAATGGAACAGTCTGGGTCCTATTCTAGCCAAAGCCAATCAGCAAGTTTTGTTTTTTGAGGTGCGCAATGACACAGAGTGCAAAGCGGCTTTGCGTTTATTAAACGATAAACTGCCGGTTGGCCAAGAGCTAGTGCTGATTCTGGGCGGGCATGGCCAACAGGACTATTTAACCTGGTCAATGCCGCGCTCTGTAATTGAGCTTGATCCGTTAGATTACACAGATCCAGGATTCAAACAATTAGTGCAAACTTTGAATATCAAACTGGCAATTTTTGAGAGCTGCAAAGCCGGCCTGGGCAGCGGCGCTGAAGCTAATCAAGCCAATAGACTTGCTGAACTGATCCGCATCGGCGGACAGGTGATCGCTCCGCTTATTTCTATATATAGGGCTGCCTATGTCTATGACGACGCCGAAAAAATAATCGACGTTGTCTATGACCGCGGCGAAGCCGGCATTACTTATCGGGCAGAAGGGAAATACCGGGAGTGAACGCCGCCCTATTTTTTCGTCTCATAATTTGTTAAAATTTGAATACTATGAAAAAAACTGTTCGGCAAGAAATTGACACTATAAAAAATATCATTGTACAGACGATTCCCGTCGAGCAAATATATTTATTTGGCTCTTATGCCTATGGGACGCCCAATCAGGATTCCGATTTGGATTTTTATGTGGTGATGCGTGACGATGCGCCGTATCGTCAATTAGATGCTATGCGAATGATAGGCACAGCGCTCTGGAACTATAAATCAATGCCGACAGATATTTTGGTTAATAAAAGATCGAGGTTTCAAGATAGAGCGGCTGCCCCAACTCTGGAGCAGGAAGTGCTGGAAAAAGGGAAATTAATATATGGATGAAATTAGTTCTGCATTAGAATGGTTGCGTTTTGCAGAAATGGATTTAAGCAGTGCAGAGTTTTTGTTAAAACACAAACCTTTACCAAAAGAGATAATCTGTTTTCACTGCCAACAAACGGCGGAAAAGGGGTTAAAAGGTATGCTTGTGGCCAATAAGATTCGACCGCCTAGAATTCATGATCTGAAAAAACTATACGCTCTATGCCAGTCTTATGTGCAAAACATTGACCATATAAAGTTGGCTTGTAATGATTTAAATCAATATAGCGTTCAACCCAGATATCCGGAAGAGCTAGACATCAATGAGCAAGATGTCGCTGAAGCATTGAAGCAAACTAAAAAAGTCTTGGAGTTTTTGCGTCCATTGTTTCCGGCAAAATAAATACTTTGCTCGACATACTCGCGCAGACGGGAATGCCAGTTGGCTTTATATTTTAATCACCTGTTTGAGTATGTGCTGTGGCCAGTGGATTGTAAAAATTTGTTAAGATCGTCACTAAAAATTTTCAAGTCATATCTCATTGTGCGTGTATTTTTGTTTTTATAAAAAAATAAGTCACGCCGATTAACTGTTTCTTGTGCGGTATTGCATCTTTAACAAAAAATTCATTTAGGTCAGGATCACCGCAGTCAAAACTATATTTGTCGCTGGCTTCCAACTGTTTCCAAGGATAATCCAATAGATCAAAAGACATCAGGCTATGCCAAACCTGCGTTTCATTTCCGGATTGCGATTCATTATTGTGTTAAAAATCCTGATACTTTCTGCGATCTCTTCATCAGAGACATGTTTATTTTCATTTTCTTCTAGCTCTTTATAAAACCGCTTCGCGTCGTCACCCTCAAGTACTGGTGTTGCCGCTATTGGCAATGCCATAAATCATCCTTTTACAATTATATTCTCTTTTGGCGTCGAATAACTACTTAGATAATACTAACACATTATAATAGAATGTGAAGCAATTCGAGTACAGGGAAATACAGGGAGGAACGCCCCGCTGTTTCGCCTACAATGCTCCGGCAGCGCTGCCCTGCTCGACATACTCGCGAGAGGAGGGTTTCCGGCCATAAAAAATAATTGAAAACTGCTATAATGACCCTATGGTAAAAATCCTCTATTTGGTAGCAGGAGCTAACGGAAGCGGTAAGACCACTTTTGCTCGCGAATTATTAACAAAGGAAAAAGCCTGCTTTTTAAACGCTGATGAAATAATGCTGAAAAGAAATATTACTCCCCTGAAAGCCGGTAAAGAGTATTTTAAAAAACTTAAACTGTCCATAAAAACAGGAAAATCCGTAGTTCTTGAGACAACCCTTTCGGGAAATAACCACCAAAAAATAATAGAATCTTTTATGTCCGCTGGATATAAAATTCATCTTTTCTATGTATTTTTAGATAATGCCGAGGCCTGTATTGATAGGGTCGCTTTGCGAGTGGCGAAAGGCGGACATAATGTACCCCAAGCCGATATCATACGCAGATATGAACGAAGCAAAAAGGGACTTTCCGCCCTGAAAAATAAAGTTGATTTCTGGGTGTTAGTTTATAATGGAGCAAGAGAATACGAGATGGTTGCCAGCGGAAAAGGCAGCCATATTGAAATCGTGAATGACGCGCTTTATAATTTTTTTATGAACGGAGCAAAAAATGGATAAAAAAGATTACGCGCTGCTCAATACAATGATCCGTCTTGCCAACAAAGGAGCGCGGGCGGCACAAAAAGAAGCCCATAGACTTGGTCTTCCAAATGTGTATTTTATCGGAGGCAAACCAGTCTATGAAATGCCAAATGGCGATTTGCGGTTAAAATATAAATATTAATGTTTCGCCTACAAAGCTCCGGCAGCGATACCCTGCTCGACATACTCGCGAGAGGAAGGCTTGCCAGCCGCGCCGGGCTAACTTTGGTAGGTGGAAAGATTTTTTAAACTCCAGCAAAAGGATTGATAATTTTTAAAGAATCGTCAACTGAATCAATAAAATATCTTATCGGTCATATATCTCATCTCTAGACAAAGGTTTAAATGGACCATCTACCTTCCATGGTTTGCCTAGCCAATCCATGTTGCCATCCCAGATTTTAGGAGAATTTTCTTGTTTTGCCCGGTCGGTAAATCCCACTATGGAAACAGTTTGAAAATAAGGAGAGATCGCTTGCATGATTTTAGCTAAATCGCTAGTATCATCAAGACGCAAAATAACTTCAGACATATAACACCTCCAAGATAATCTAAATTTATTATAACACGAAAGCTACAAGCGCGGCGGCGACGGCGTCTCTTCCGCAGAGGAATCCCGCGAATATGTTACAATCCCCGCATGAAAAAGTTTCTTTTATTTTGCGTCCTGCTCTCCTGCCTATACTCCGCCACGCTCAACATTACGCCGCGTCAGCCGCTGCAGGGCAACAGCGTCAAACTGGAATTACTGACCGAAACTGCGGTCAAAGACGCGCGCGTGGTTTTCGCGAAAAAAACCGTGCCGCTGTATCTGTCCGCGCCCAATAAATACACGACTATGCTCGGCACTTATATGGACTGGCCGACCGGCAACTACACGCTCACAGTTTCTTATAAAATAAATGACCGGCTGTATGAAATGCCGGCGGTTATCACGCTGCAAAACGGCCGGTTTGATGTCGAAACGCTGGTCATTTCCCAGCAAAAACAAGCGGAAGGCGCTACCGATATGGCCGCGCTGTCTAAAGAGAACGTAACACTCGGCGCGGCTTTTCGCGCCTGGAAAAACGGCTCGTATGTCGACGGGGCTTTTGTTTTTCCTCTGCCAAACACCAAAACGCCGGTTACTTCACCTTACGGAGTACAGCGGCATTATCAAAATCACAGAGGCCAGCCCCTGTATTCCTGGGCGCATCGCGGCGTGGATTACGCGGCCGCGCTGAATACGCCGGTTTACGCGGCGCAAAACGGTATTATTTCCGTCGCCGAACAAATGCAGGTGCACGGCGGCACTATCGTCATCGACCACGGCCAGGGCATAATGAGCATTTACAATCATTTGAATAAGATCACTGTCAAAAAAGACCAGTATGTCACGAAAAATGCGCTGATCGGCTATAGCGGCAATACCGGCCAGACCACTGGGCCGCATTTGCATTACGGTCTGTCCGTGCACGATGTCCGCGTCAATCCACAAGAATGGTTCGGCAAAAAATGGTGAAAAAAATCTACATTATCGGCTGGCCGGTTGGCCACAGCCTGTCGCCGGACATGCACAACGCCGCTTTTCGCGCGCTAGGCTTGGATTATGTGTACGAAAAACTGGAAACGCCGCCGGAAAACCTGGCCGCTACTCTAACCAAACTGCGTCAAGACCCTGATTTCGCCGGAGCTAATATTACTATTCCGCATAAAAAAACGGCGGCGGAGCTGGCCGATGAACTGGACAGCGGCGCGCGGACGGGCGGTTCGGTCAATACGCTGGTCTGTCGCGCGGGCAAATTAATTGGTTACAGCACGGATGGCGCCGGCTATCTGGCCGCGCTGCAAGCGGCTAATATTGACCCCGCGGGTAAAAATATACTTATTTTCGGCAACGGCGGCGCCGCGCAAAGCATTATTCCGGTTTTGCAGCCGCTGGCCGGAAAATTAACTATTGTTACCAGACATGACGCCAGACCGAATATCAGCGCGGCGGATATTGTCATCAACGCCACTTCTGTCGGCATGACTCCGCGCGCGGACGCGACTATTCTGCCGGAGACGGAATTATTGGCGCAAATACACGCCGGACAGGTATTTTCCGACATTGTTTACGCTCCGCGCCAGACTTTGTTTCTAAAGAACGCCGCGGCTAGAGGCGCGGCTACTCACGAAGGCTGGGGTATGCTGCTCCGGCAAGGCGCGCTGGCTTTTGAGCTATTCACCGGCCATTCCGCTCCGGTGGAAATTATGCAAAAAACTCTTTTGGCCAAATTGAAGTAGGTAATCGCGCGTGAATATTTTGCCTGAAGCGGCCGTAACCTTCAGTGCTATGCCGTGGCCGCGCAGGTAAAGATATTCACGCGCGGTTAAATTTCCATAAAAATAGCATTTGACAATCATTTAGGCGTTTCGTTAAAATTGGCCAGATATGCAAAATCTACAGGAGGTGCGAAATGGCAGAGGAAATTTTGGTAGTGGCAAGCAAGGTAAAAGACTACATCAGCGGCAAAGGCGGCAGAACTTCCGGTGAATTGATCGAGGCTTTGAGCAAAAAAGTTCAGAAGAAATTGGACAGAGCGCTGGAAAGAGCCAAAGAAAACAGCCGTCAAACTGTAATGCCTTACGACCTCTAGTTTCATTTTTTGTGCAATTCATAAAAGGCCCGGTTTAAACCCCGGGCTTTTTTACAGCATCTTCCGCCCGGCGCATCGCTTCATTTAGATCATCGACTATTTCTTCCTGCAGGGCTTTTTCTTGCTCAGGCGTCAGTCCGGACGGGACCTCCAGCGGTTTGACCAGGCGCAGCGCGGCGCGGGAACTCCAGAGCGGCAGTTGATATTGATCCCAGCGTTTGCGGAAAACTATTTTGCGCGCATAAGCCCCGCCTATCGGGAAAATCACCGCGTTGGTTTTCTCGGCGATCCTGACCATGCCGGGTTTGGCTATGCGCCGCGGTCCATTTGGCCCGTCGAGCGCGATCACGCCGCTGTGTCCGGCTTTGAGATGTTTGATAAAACCGACCGTGCCGCGCACGGTTTGCGGGTCCTGAGGATTGTCGGCGATACGGAAATCCCGCATGCCGTAAGAATTGGCCATAGCCGCCAGCACATCGCCTTTGAGCGACGCTTCCATGAGTACACCGGCAGCGCGGCGGCGAAACCAGTAAAATCCCACAAAAGTTATTTCATGCCAGCAGCAAAATAAAATGCTCCGCCCGGCCTGCAAATATTGGGCGGTCAGCGCGTCCAATTCCGCGCTATCCAGACGCAGGGTCGGCGAGATCGAGTGATGCAGTCCGGTCAGGCCGGTTTTCTTTAAAAATTGGCTTAATCCGACAAACATGACAATATTGTAATACTTGCCTTACATTTTTGTAAACTTATGTTATAATTCCGGCCTATGAAAGCCCCGGCTGTCAACCGCGAATTGGAAGAGTTGAGCATTCTTTTTGAGTTGAGCCAGAAGATCAATATTTCCAACGATTTGCAGGATATTCTCAACACGATTCTGGATATTCTTTCGCGCAAAATGGGTATGACGCGCGGCACGGTTACCCTGCTCAAACCCTACACCGACGATTTGGTCATCGAGGCGGCGCACGGCCTGTCCTATGACGCCAAACAGCGCGGACATTACAAGCTGGGCGAAGGCATTACCGGCAAGGTCGCCGCCAGCGGCAAGCCGATGGTTATTTCCAATATCAACGATGAGCCGCGTTTTTTGAACAAAACCAAAACCCGCAGCGATCTGGACAAGAAAAATATTTCTTTTATCTGCGTGCCGATCAAGGTCGGCAAAGAAACGATCGGCGCTTTGAGCGTGGATAAACTCTTTCAAAAAGATATTTCACTCGACGAGGATTTGCGCTTGCTGACGATCATCTCTTCACTGCTCGGCCAGGCTGTCAAAATACACCGCGCCATTAACGAGGAGCGCGACAAATTGCGCGCCGAGGCCGAAAAACTGCGCTCGCAATTGAGCGAAAAATTTAATTTCACCAATATTATCGGCAACAGCAGCCAAATGCACGATGTCTATGTGCAAATTCATCAGGCCAGCAAAGGCAACGCCTCGATACTCATTCGCGGCGAGTCCGGCACCGGCAAGGAATTGGTCGCGCACGCCATTCATTACAATTCGATACGCTCCGCCAAGCCTTTTGTCAAAGTCAATTGCGCGGCTATCCCCGCGGAATTAATCGAGGCCGAGCTTTTTGGCCATGAAAAAGGCGCGTTCACCGGCGCTTATCAGCAGAAAAAAGGCAAATTTGAACTAGCGCACAGCGGCACGATTTTTTTGGACGAAGTCGGCGATTTGTCCATGCCGACACAGGTCAAATTATTGCGTGTGCTTCAAGAAAAAGAGTTCGAAAGGGTCGGTGGAGTGGAGACTATCAAAACCAATTTTCGCCTGATCTCCGCCACGAATAAAAATCTCGAAACTATGGTCAAAGACGGTGTTTTCCGCGAAGACCTGTATTATCGGCTCAATGTTTTTAGCATTTTTCTCCCTCCCCTGCGCGACCGCCGCACGGATATTCTGCTCCTGGCCGAACATTTCCTCAAAACCTACGCCGAGGAAAATAATAAAAAAATCAACCGCATTTCCACGCCGGCAATCGACATGATGATGACCTATCATTGGCCGGGCAATGTGCGCGAACTGGAAAACTGCATCGAGCGCGCGGTTTTGGTCTGCGACGGCGAGACTATTCACGGGCATCATTTGCCGCCCTCGCTGCAGACCAGCACGCAGCGCGAGCAAACCGAAGATATTTCTTTTGAGGAAAAAGTCGCCACTTACGAAAAAGACCTGATCATTGACGCGCTCAAAGCCACGCGCGGCAATATCAGCAAGACCGCGGAAATGCTGCACACGACCGTGCGTATCGTCGGCTACAAAATGAAACAATACAATATTGATTATAAAAATTATCGTTAGCTAAAGTTTCGGATTATTTTTTTACATCAAACAAAAGACTGACTTTTTGCGTCTGCACAGTCGGAGTGGAAAGCAAATGATTAATTTCCAGCAAAGCTTCAAATTTGAGCGATAAACCTTTAGTCACTTCTTTGACCAGAGAAAGATTGTACCAAAAATTGTCCCAGGAAATATTTTCCAGTAAACTGTACTCGTGTCCGTAATTCTCCAGACGCGGCCGCCAGACGAACTCCGAATCCAGCTTTGTTTGAAAAGGCAGCGGAATACGGCTGGACACGCTGGCATTGGCAACAGGCAGCGCCGGCAAATCCAGAAGCGGTTTGACCCACCATTTATCCTCGTCGGGCTGCCAGTCTGCCAGGTCATAAACTGCCATCAAATCCAGCAAAGAACTGGCGGACTCGCCGCCAAATCTCCATTGGCCGAAAGCCAAAGCCAGGTCCAGATTGAGCCGCAAAAACTTGGGTCCCAAAGAAAAGCGGGAATTGAGAATATTTTCCGCGGAGTAATTCAAGCCTAATATGGATAGGGCTGGATTGGCGTCAGCAGGCTGATGCGTATAGCCGCCCAGCCATTCAAACCACGGCGCTGAATAATTCAAAGCCGCCGACGCATAATTATCCTGCGGATTGGCCGCCACAGACACTTCCAGCGAGCCATCACCCGGGGACAGCAGAGAACTCAGGTCAAATTTCCGGTGGTATCCTTCCGGCCAAGCAGAACCCTGTTGTTGCAAATAAATATTCCGCGCAAACCTCAAATAAGCATCGACAAATTGATTGATCTGCCGGCCAACGAAGCCATCCGTATTTTCGTTGAGTCTCGGCAGTATTTCAGCGTCAGGGTCATCCATAAGGTACTCGACGAATTGTTGATCAAAGCGCAAAGAAGTATCCTGCAGGTAAGGCAGCACAACATTTAAAGCTGCTTGATGCCGGGTATTGCCGCTGCGGACATTTTGAGCTAAAAACGGTCCGACCTTGACCGAGCCTTCAAAAGTAATATTGTTCTCGGTCAAAGCCGCCAAATAACTCGGCCAGGCTTCCGGCAAAGCAGCATCTTGCGGAAGCGGCGGGAGCGGCTTGTCCAAATCTATCTTGCCGCGGAGAGCGCCGTTGCCAGCCGTAAAGTTAATTCTTTTCGCGGCATCGTTGTAATCCGCCCGGACACCGCTTACAGCCAACAGATAATCTCCGTACCGCACCGCCAAGCCATCCAAAGACACGTGCCCATTATTTGTCGGGGCGTCGTATTGAGCGCTGATCCTATTCAGTGAAAAATCAACGTCCCCGGCGCGCCCGGCTGTATTTTGAAGGTCTACGTTTAAAATTTGGCTAGGATTATATTGAAAAGCAAAACCGCCTATTCCGCCGCGGACATTTTCTGCATAGCGGAATGTCAATTCGGAAGCATTAATTGTGGTATTTTGATCAGCGTCTTTGGCATAAGAAAATTTCTCAATGCCGCCAGACCATTCGCTGTTCGGTCCGCCAACAGCTTGCAGTCCTTTGCCGAGTATGTTTGTCGCGCCATTTTCTGTTTGGACACCGGACAATTCCTCAATGTAAATATTCACAGGAATAGCATCTATCCGTGATCTGAAATCCTGTATATTAAAAGCGTAATCAGACCGAAACGGCTCAGGAGAAAAAAGCGGAGCTGCGGTACGCAAAGTAAAACCGCCTGCGGTAAAACTTGCCGCTAAATCGTTTTCTTTGTTTTGATAGACGGCTGTCAAAGCCGGAGCGTCAGCCTCGCCGAAAAAGTTCACTTCAGAACTATTAGCGTTATCTATAATGCTGATACCCGGAGCGGAGACCTTAAACTGATGTTCGTCTTTGGTTATAGAAAAATCCGCTCCCTGCGCCGCCGCGCTCTGCTGGATAGCAGAAGTTTCTCCTGATATTTCATCGGCAGAAAACTCCCATTGCACTCCAGTCTCTTCATGCTCGCCGCTAACAGATAAACCGTCAAATCTTGCGCTGCTCTTATCTTCAGTGAGGTTAAATTCCTGGCTTTCCGCCTCTAGCTTTATGGTATTGCCAAGAGACTCGCCGGTATAGCGCAGATCGCTGCCGGATATTTTTGTTCCTCCCCTTCCGTCGCTGTTGAATGTTACGCTCAATTCAGCAGAACCGCCGTTTAAATTGGTTTCTCCCAGTTCATCCGACGAAGACAAAACAGAAATTTGGGTATCTACCAATTTTATTTCGGACGTTTTACCATCTATTCCTTTTTGCGCGGCTATTTCGCTAATCTTTCCAACCCCCTCCAAAATCGTGTTTAATTGATCTTCTTCATGCCGGAAATTAAAATATCTGCCGTTTAAGACCTCGGCAATTTTATTTATTTCCTCCGGAGTAAACTTCGGCAGGCGATTGACCATATCTTCCAGCGAGTTTGGCGGACTAATAAATAAATTATCCAGCGCGGCGGCGTCCGCCGGATCTAAAGCGCCGTCTTCAACCAGTTTGTTCAGTTCAGCGCGCAGTTCTTTTTCCGCCGCGCCGGATTGCACAAAATCGTATATAGATTGATAAGCGGCCTCGGCATACTCCGCCGCACGCAGCTGATCAACAGCAGGAAAGTCTGTTTCTTCCAGTGGAATTTTTTCAGGAAATTCCCCTAAGGGCGGCTGTCCGTCGTAAAGAGAGTAGTCTTTCGGCTTAAACGAAGGCGAAACCGGAGCCATAAAGCACCTCTTCTATATAGATATCGTAAGCGGAAATTATTTGTTGCAGCGCAAATTGCATTTGTCCCCCCTGACAAAATAAAACCCTCCAAGTATCGGCGTTAAACCCGCCGAACTTGCACAAAATCAACCGCCAATCCAGCGAAAAATTTTGTTATATATTAGAACTTAACGGAATTTAATAACGATAATGTTCCGCTTTATATGGACCTTCGACAGGCACGCCGATATAATCGGCCTGTTTTTTGGTCAGCTTGGTCAGCTTGACGCCGATCTTGGCCAAATGCAGTCTGGCCACTTCCTCATCGAGTTGTTTGGGCAGGCGGTACACGCCGGGTTTGTAAACGTCTTTATTCTGCCACAAATCGAGCTGCGCCAGCACCTGATTTGTGAAAGAATTGGACATGACAAAAGACGGGTGGCCGGTCGCGCAGCCGAGATTGACCAGACGTCCCTCGGCCAGCAGGAAAATCGCACGGCCGTCCGGAAAAATATATTGGTCTACCTGCGGTTTGATATTCAATTTTTGCACGCCGGACAAATTATTGAGCCTGTCGACCTGTATTTCATTGTCAAAATGACCGATATTGCAGACGATGGCCTGATCTTTCATTTTTTGCAGATGTTCCAGCGTGATAATGTCCGTATTGCCGGTAGTCGTCACGTACACATCGCCGAGACCCAGCGTGTCCTCGACAGTCGCGACCTCAAAACCTTCCATAGCGGCCTGCAAAGCGCAGATGGGATCGATCTCCGTAACGATGACGCGCGCGCCAAAACCGCGCAGCGACCTCGCGCAGCCTTTGCCGACGTCGCCATAACCGCAAACCACCGCCACTTTGCCGGCGATCATGACATCGGTAGCGCGTTTGATGCCGTCGGCCAGCGATTCACGGCAGCCATAGAGATTGTCAAACTTGGATTTGGTCACGGAATCATTGACATTGATAGCCGGCGTCAGCAAACGCCCCGCTTCCTGCATCTGATAAAGCCGGTGCACGCCAGTAGTTGTTTCCTCGGAAACGCCTTTCCACTCTTTGACCACAGCATGCCAGCGTGTCTTGTTTTTTTCTGAACTTAACAGTTTTTTTATGACCTCTTCTTCCTGGCTGCCTGACGGAGTATTCACCCAATTGTCGCCGTTCTCCAGCTCATAGCCTTTATGGATAAGCAGTGTCGCATCGCCGCCGTCATCAACGATCAATTGGGGGCCTTTGCCGTCCGGAAAAGCCAGCGCCTGGCCGGTGCACCACCAATAATCCTCTAAACTCTCGCCTTTCCAGGCGAAAACCGGCACGCCGCTCTGGGCAATAGCCGCCGCCGCGTGGTCTTGCGTGGAAAAAATATTACAGCTGCACCAGCGCACATTCGCGCCAAGAGCGGTCAGCGTCTCGATCAGCACGGCGGTCTGTATAGTCATGTGCAAACTGCCCGTGATCCGCACGCTTTGCAGCGGTTTTGTTTTAGCGTATTTTTCGCGCACGGCCATAAGCCCGGGCATTTCTTTTTCGGCGATAGTTATTTCTTTCCTGCCCCACTCCGCCAAATTCAAATCCGCTACTTTATAATCCGCCATTTTTTGCTCCTTTTTCTTTTCTAGTACATTCTAGCGCGAGAAATACCTTTACCTGCGCGGCCACGGCATAGCACTGAAGGTTACGGCCGCTTCAGGCAAAGTATTTCTCGCACTATAAATTATTCATCGTATGTTACAGCGCAATAAATATTTTGCCGGAGCGCGTCTGGTTCGAACTTAACAAGCGTGCTTTGCACGCGCCGTTAAGTGAGAAGCCACCACGCGCGGAGGTAAAGATATTTATTGCGCTGTATGTTCTCTACACCGAGCCAATTTGTTAACTTATCCGCGTGATTTCACGAAAAACTTTTAATCTTTCGTCCAAATCCGCTTTGGTTATTTCCGCCAGCTTTTCACAGCCAAAACCCTGCACATTGAAAGACGCGGTCATAGTGCCGTAAACCAGCGCGGCGCGCAGCGTATCCCAATCCATACCGCCTGCGCTGAGCGGAGTATCCTGAGGATACGCTGTCGAAGCGTGTTCCACAATATAACTCATAAAACCGCCAGCGAAACTGTCCCCCGCGCCTGTCGGATCGACAATCTCGTCCAGAGGCATGGACGGTACGATAGCTATACGCTCAGCGGATATTAACATAGCGCCATGCTCGCCTTTTTTGATTATAACATAGCGTAAACGTCCGGTCAGCAAAACACGCGCCGCGCGAAATAAATTGTCTTCGCCGGTCAATTGGCGTATTTCCGCGTCATTGATGAAAAGCAGGTCAGTCTCGGCTATGGCCTTCAGGAGATTTTCTTTTTGACTGTCTATCCAGTAATTCATAGTGTCGAGCGCGCCAAATTTTCGCGCGGGCAACTGGGCAAAAATTTTGGTTTGCAGCGCCGGATCAATATTGCCCAAGAAAACAAAAGCGCTGTCGAGATATTCCGGCGGCAGGACGGGGTCAAACTGGGTCAGCACATTGAGCGCGGTCTGCACAGTATGCGCCACATTCATGTCTTTTTCATAAAAACCGTTCCAAGCAAAAGTCTGCCCCTCTTTGATTATTTTGAGACCCCGCAAATCCACACCGCGTTTTTGCAAAAAAGCCAGATACTGCGGTTCAAAATCACCGCCCACCACACTCAACAAATTAATTTTCTTCAATAATATAGAAGCCGCCACCGCCGCGTGCAAACCCGAACCGCCCAAAATGCGCGGCCGCTCACCTTGCGGAGTTTTGAGTGAGTCATAAGCGACAGTACCGGCGATTAAGAATTTGGGCATGACACGAGAGTATAACAAGACCGCAAATAAAATGAAACGCCGGGAAAAAAGTTACGATTATATTGAAAGTATTTTTTTAGGAGCGTAGAAGTTAAAATGCTATTGACCAAAACCGCGCAGTACGCCGAGCAAGCCGCCGCCTCAGCGGAAAATGAATTTGAAGCGGGGGAGTCTTTGCCGATAAAACTGGCTGACACCAAACTTTACACCGATTTTCGGCGGCGCTCTTTTTGCTTTACCGGAGGCAAAGGCGGCGTAGGCAAGACTACTTTGCTGTTGCGCACCGCCGCTTATTTAAGGCAAAAAAATTATCCGGTGCGCATAATCGACTGTGATCCGCAGCCCGATGCTAATTTTATAGTAACCCACAAATTGACCCGCACCAATGAAAGAAATGTGCTGCCGGACGGCGCCATAGTGTACACGCTTTTAAACCCCACCGCCAAATACGAAAAATCCACCCACGATCTGCTGGACAAACCATTCGCGGAATCACGTTATACTTACGGTGAACTGAACCTGCTGACTAAACAGGCTATGGACAAGGATCGAAACGCCGCGCAAGACGCCAGGCTTGAGCTGCTCATCAATCTTGACCGGCAGACGCAAAAAGAAATCACTCCTGACAGCGTCATACTTTACGATTGCGCGGCCGGCGTGGAATTTAGCAGCACTTTGCCTTATTTTTTAACGACCTACTTTTTTATTATTACCAATCCGGAAAAAACCGCTTTGGAAGACGCGGCGGGCGTCATTAAAATAATAGCGCGAAATGAGCATACTGCTAAAAACATTTATCCTGTAATCAATAAAACCCCTGTTACCCGCAGCAAAATAATGTTGACAGCTATGAAAGAGGCCTCTTTAATTCTGTCCAATATCCGCGGACTGTTTTTCACCGAATGGCTTGCTGTGTCCGGCGCGGCCGTGCCAAAACCCGCCGCAAATTTTGCCGACGCTATTCATGTAATGGAATATCCCGCGCAGATAAATGCCGAGAGGCTCGGCCAAAAAATTATTGAGCTGTTAAATCCAGCGGGAGCGCCTTAAATGCTAAGCTGTAAAATTATCGAATTTGACGACAAAGCTTATAGCTGGCGGAAGTTTAGCTCCAACAGGGAAACTTGTACTGCGGAAATAAACTCGACCCGCAACATTTTAATGAAAAACTGGGCGGTCAGCGGAGCAAGAATTTTGCGGCCTTTGCAGCCAGCTCTTAAAATTATCTCTGACGCAGATCTTCAGCCGAATATAATCTGCGTTACCACCTTTAAAGGCGGCGTGGGCAAGACTACTTACGTCTGCAATCTGGCGCTGGAATTCATGCGCAATGGTCTGCGCGTCCTGATCATCGACGGCGACGTCGGCGGCTCGAATGTTACTTTCAATTTAAACCAAAAAATAGCCGTGGCGCATAAATTATTTCATTATTGTTATGACCCCAGCAAACTAGAATATATGCTGGATGTTTACAATCTGACCGGAGCGGGCGCCGGGCTGGAAAAAACAGACCTGGCGCTGGTCAATAATGATGTCTTGCTGGCCAAAGCCTATCTTGAATTTTTTGCCGCCCGGAAGGATAAGCTTGATTATGATGTCATCCTGCTGGACAGCGGCGGCAGCAATCTTCAGACGATATTGTTGGCGGCCGCGTTATCCGCTAAGCTCATCACGCTGTACACTGACGAGCCGACCAGCCGCGAAAAAGTCTGGGAAACAATTTTTAATATCGCTATACGGCTGGAAGGGAAAGTTTATTATCCGGTAGCTGTACACAGAGAACCAGCCGCCAGTTTATTAAATGTCCGGGGCATTTCCTCCGCCGAGCGAACCAGAGAACAAAGCGCCATGCAAGCCGCTTATCAAGTGTTTTATGAGTATATTTTCCAGTATCCTTACCGCCCCCAAAGCAGAGTATTATTGTATCCGAATACTTCCGTTAAGTATGATCCTTTGCTGGGCCAAACTCCGATACTTGGGCATCCGCGGCACAGCAATCGGGGCATCAGCATTATGGCCAATACTCTAATGTCTGATCTGGGTATAAAACCACAAAATACGGGTACTATTAATTATGAGAAGTACATTGTGGAGTAAAAAAAAGCCTGTTTGCAACAAAAATATTTTGTTGACGATATATTGATAAGGAACAGTTTATGATGATGCATCGAAAAATAGTTGAGATGAAAGACAAAGCCCTGCAAATAGGCCAAAGCCGTATGGAGCAGGAGTTGATCGTACCTCGCGCCAACAGCTTAAATAACGCCCTGCTCGAAATGGCGGAAATCTTAAACAGCATTCTGCCTCTGCAAGAACAGACCCTGGAAATTTTGAATGCAAAGAAAGAAATATTTAAGGCGGCGCAAGGCATAGTCGCCGAAGGAAGTGTCGAGCTTTTGCTGGGGCAAATCCCCGAGGAAACCAAAGAATATTTGCAAGCGGCGCTCGGACTGGAATGGGACAAAGCTGGAGAATATTTGACCGCGGAAAATTTAGAAACGGCTATTCGGCAGATAGAGAGACAACAAGCGCAGCTCTTGATCGTCAGTAAGAACAACTATCGGGAAACTTTGGAAACTTTGCAAAAATATTTGCCGCCGCTGCAAGACCAGGCCGCTGAGCTTTCGGAAGATGTGAAAAAATTCCGCGATGAGATCGAGCTGCAGGCCAGCCGAGCCTATATCAGCCAAGAAATCGCCGTGTCTAGTCTGTTGAAATTAAGCGCCCAGGCTTTACCCGAACGGCAGAAATATTTTATAGAATTAACTCCCGGCCTTGAAAAAATTTTACCTGTGGAAAATCTGCCGGTAATTATTTATCAAAACCAAAAATATTTGGTCTGCCAAAATCAAGACGACCGCCAATTATTTAATCAAGCGATTGTCAGAGCCTATCTCAATGCTTATGAAAATATTTTAATTAATGATGTGCTGCATTACAATGAACCGGGCAAAGGCGTGGCCGGGCAAGAGCAAAACGACCTCTTGATTAACGCCAACGCGACCAGAAAAACCCTGGCCGTCAACGATTCTTACCGGCAAATCAAGCTTTTTAAAGAATTAGCGCTGCTCAAATACAAATATCAAGATCCAGGCTGGCAATATTATCAAACCGAAGCCCAGAAAATATTAGCTGCCCTTAAAAATTCTTTCAGTAAAAAAGCTTTCGCCGAATTGGAAAACGAATTAAACACAGAAATTAAAACTTGGGCGGCAAATAACGGCCTGGAATACAATCTGCCCGCGCTGGAAACCGCGGAGGAAAAACGCCGCGCCGGTATCCTGCCGCAAATAGACTTTGACGCTTTAAAAAACAGCCTGCAAGGTCTGGCCGGAAATCCGCGCTTTAAACTTGTCCTGGCGGCGCTGCTGGCGCTGTTTCTTTTGATCGGCGGCACGGTTACGCTGGGGCCGTCTTTCAAACGCAAATTTGAGGAAATGTTTTCCGACAAAGAAACATCTGCCGCTGCAACGGCGCGCCAAGAATTGTTTGAGCGGATTTACCAAGAAATAGCGGATAAATTGCGCGCTTTGGTCGATGGGGTGAAATCCGGCCAAAAAACGCCCCAAGAAGCCGCCGAGACTGTCCGTCAGGCCTTTGCAGACGCTATAGCCGAACTGGGGCCGGATTCTCCGGAAGCCGAACATCTGCGAAATTATGTTAATATACTTGACGCTTGGGGCGCGGGCGCTCAAAAAGCCGCGGACCCGGATCAAACAAATGATGCTAAAATAGAAGCCTTAGATGAAGCTATGGAAAATATCCGAAGGACTGCGGCTGATATGCAAAACGACGCTGTTACGACTAAAAAAGAAAATGAGGAAATAGTCGTTCCTCTGTCTTCTTCCGCAATTTCTGATCTCGAAGAACGCAAAACAGAAATAGTTTCCGGCGAAGCCGAACGCGCGCGTCTGGAAGCCGAAAAAGAACAGGCCGAGGCAGCGCGGCTCGCGGAGGAAAAGGAGAAAGCGGCAGCCGCAGAAAGAGCTAAAGCAGCAGCCGCGCAAGAAAATGAGCTGGCCGAGCTGCTCAATAATATAAAAACCGCCTATGACACAAATGCGCTTATTTTTCGCAATGTAATCAGATATAGCAGCGCTTACACCGAGAGCGATGTGGAACTGGCCAAAGCTTATCAGGCTTTGGCGACAAAACCAGCCGAATATTTCAGCACGCATAAAATGTCCGCTTTGTCCGCTAAAATTGCCGAGGTCAGAGACAAAGCCGCTAAGATCGATAGTTTTATTAGAAGCGTTAATCCTAACCTCGAACGCCTAAGCCAGTAAGGGAGTAAAAGCAATGCAAACGAAACAAATACAACTGCCGTCAGAACGAATACAACGACCGCCGGATAAAGGATTAAAAAGTTTCTTGAGCGGTCTTTTTTCCGGTGTCGGTCTTACTCTGGGCGCTTTGTCCATAAAAAAATGCGCCGCCAAACAAAATGCGCCGGATGCCGCGGCGACGGACACTTTAGCTGACACCGCCGCACAGACAACAGCAGCCAGCCCCCAGGAGCCCGAGCAGCCAGGCGCCGCGGCAGGCGGCATGGAACAATCAGCGGACGGACAAGAGATCATCACGCAATTCCAAAACGACCTTGAAAAAATCATCGAGGACAATCAGAGCAGCAACAGTCAAAGCAGCGCTCAGAGCCTGCAAGAAGCGCTCGATGCGCTGCTCAATGAAGACGCGCTCAACGCGGAGCAGCGCCAGGCTTTGGATATCTTAAAAAACATTGTACTGGCCTATATCCACGCGATCACCGAAGCCAACAAGAAAAAAACTCCGGCTGAACACAACGCCGAGCTGGACAAAGGCAAAGACAATATTACTCGGGCCGCCGCGGACACCGAGTATATTTCTACTGCGGAACAACTCAAAAACCTGCTGGACAAATGGAAACAAGCCTTGCCGCTTCCGCCCAAACCTTTGACGCCGGCGGAGAGGCGCGCGCTCAAGCTGGCGGAATTTAAAGCAAATGTTGAATCCTATAAGCTCAGATTGAAAACTCTGTTGAGGTATTCCTCTACCTATAATCTTACAGATGAAGATGAAGCAAATATTACGCAGCGCTTAAACAATTTAGAATATGACAATGAGCGCGATTTTAAAAATCTGACAGACACCGCCGCCATTCAAGCTTACGAAAATGATTTGAATAATTTTATAGACGGATTACGCGGCAAGGATATAGACCCTCTGCCAAAATAAAAGGAGATTATTATGAGTGATATATCGCCAGTCTTACGCAGCGACGCCAAAATCATACCGCTGGACAGCGTCCAGACAACTGTTTCGGAACGGAAAGAGCTGGAAAATTTACGCATCGCGGCCATCAACACAGCCAAAGCCTGCAATGTTGCTTATAATTCAAGCGCCGTAAACAAGCTGCGCTCAGATATATTCAGCGCTATTCCCGCGGCCGAACGCGGCACGCTCCGCGATTTAGACAGCTATATCCTGGCGCGAATTAATCAGGCTGATGAAAGTTTCAACACCGCTGGAGCGCGGGAACTGCCGATACAGATCAAGTTTGCCATTTATATTTACGGGGCTATACAATTAAAACATCCCGACTACAAAAAAAGCCAAGCCATTCAAGAAGTCGCGTATTATGCCGGAGCATTCTATCAAATAGCTAACGCTGGAGAAGCACAAAGGCAGGAGATCATTCGTTTTGCCTATAACACTTATTTGGGTATAGCCAAAGATATGTTGGCGGACGACGACACTAATCTGGACAATGTGTCTCAAGTTTTGCTTTTCGCATTCAACGGCGACAAAAACTACAAAACCCTGGTTGCCCGCATCACCGGTTTTGATGCTTTCGAGGGTTACCCAGGAGTCGCTAACGATACTTCTGCGGAAATTCGCCGCGGCGCTGACGCTAAGTATTTACTCGATCAGGTTCTAACCCTGCTGACCATTGCCGGCGACGACACAATCCTGCGCAGCACACGCGGATTGGCCGTTAAAAATATTCAAGACAACAGTGATATTGTAAACCTGGACTCCGAACGCCGTTTGGATGCCGCCGATATTCACGTGAACACAGGAAGGCTGGCCGCCTTAACGCCGCAGGGGAATCGCAATTGGGAAAATGTCAGCAAAAGCAATGATCCGGACGCCGCTAAGTCTGCCCTGGCCTATTACCGGCAGGCCGAGCAGCTTCTCGCCAATATGCAAAAAGCCGGTTTGACGCCGTCCGCGGTAACTTCCGCCGAACTCACAGCAAAAATCAGTGATCTGTTCAATGAAATAAAGCGATTTTTTACAACTCTCGGCTTAGGCAGTGAAGGTCAAACCGCCACTTACGCCAAAGTTTCTGAAGATCAGACCACACTCAATACTCAATCGTCTGAACTGGAAAGATTAAAAAACTCTCCCTATCTAAATCTGTTTAATGATTATTACGGGAACACTGTTCCGTCCGCCGCCAATCTCAAGAGCGCGCTGACCGCCGCGGAAAGAGCCCTGGGCTTAACCGCCGTGCCAAACGCGACTATCAGCCAGCGCTGGGAAAAAATCCTTGAGGCTAAAAAAGCGGCTCTGCTCAAGACGGCCGAAACCGAGAGACTGCGCCTTGAGACGGAGAAATCCAACGCCGCCGCTTCTTTGGGCAAGGCTAAAGACAATTTCAACACGGCGGCAGGTATATATAGAAACGATGTCGGTCTGACCGGCGCGGCTGACTCTGCCGGAACAGCCGGCTCTTCCGCCGAAAATGCTATAAACACTTATCCTGCTGTGCGCGATGCCCTGATTAAAGCCGAAGCCGCCGCCAGAAGCGCCGGAGTGGATACATCTACTATCCCAAATTACACCACCTTAAATGACAGCCAGAAAATAGAAAAAATCGCCGAAAAGGTTTTGGCAGACGCTGAAAGAAGACAAAAAGCCACGACTGATGCGGCGGCGCAAGCGGAAACAGCCCAAACCCAGCGGGAAGCCGCCGTTGCCGCCAAACAAGCGGCTGAAAAAACCGGCGACACGGCGGAAGTGCAAACTCAAGCCGGGCTAGCTGAAAGCGCGGCGAAAGCCGCAGAAACGGCCGCCCGCGCCGCCGAAGAAGCGGCGTTGAAAGCCAGGAACAACGCGGCTGAAGCGAACAGAGTAACCAGCGGCACACCATACACTGCCGGCAATCCGCCGACTAAAGCTGATGAGCAGGCGCAAAACGCGCGCCGCGCCGCTGCAGAAGCCAGAACCGCGGCGGCCGAAAGCAAGGCCTTGATCAACAAAGCGCAAAATCTAAAAGACCTGCAGGCTGCGGAAAAAGACTTTAACACTGCCGCCGCTATATTCAATACCACCGGCCAGACGAACTCTGGAAGCTCCGCCGCAGCCGCCGAAACCGCCGCCGGCACAGCCAAAAACAATTATCCTGAAGGATTAAATGACGCTTTAAATAAAGCAAAAGCGGCCTGGCAGTCCGCCAGCGGCGTCAATGGCAGCGCCGCGGACAGCGCTTTAACCAAAAGCATACCAAACTATAATGATCTGAATGACGCGCAAAAAATAAAAGCGCTCGCGGAAAAAACACTGGAGCAAGCCCGCAGCAAAGAAAAAGATTTTCAAGACGCGCGCCTTCTGGCCGAGGTCGCGGCGGCGGATAAGAGAGATGAAGCTATTCGCGAAAAAGACGCCGCCCTGCAAGCTAAAGCAGAAACAATCCGGCAAACGGCCGGCTCTCCAGATGCCGCGCATTTAGAGCAGGCCATAAAATACGCTGAGGAGGCTGACCAAGCGGCCAGCCGAGCAGAAGCCGCCTCTAAAGAATCTAATTCGTCGGCCAATCTAGCCAATACCGACCAGGCTCGAACCGCCGCCCAAGAAGCGCAAACAGCGGCCGACGCAGCGCGGCAAGCCGCCGCGGACGCCGCCAAGGAAGCCGCCGATTTTGCCAAAAAGATAGCCGGAAACAACGGCCTGCCTGTAAGTGATATTCCCGCGGAGACCCGTCCGCTGAATATAGCCAAGATTTTGCAGGAGCGTTTAAAACAACAGGAGGAAGAAAAAGACAAGAAAAGAGAGGCAGGTACGGAAAATCAGCGCAAGAGCAATTCCAGACTAAATCTGCTGCCTTGACGAGACGGGTAAAAAAACTGCAACAATTTGTTGTAAGTTACGATAAAGTAATAGAGTATAATCAAATTAACAAATATTTTAGGACGCTGCTAAATTAAATAAAAAAGGAGAAACTAATATGTCTG
Source organism: Candidatus Termititenax aidoneus (assembly GCA_003864455.1). Classification (GTDB taxonomy): domain Bacteria; phylum Margulisbacteria; class Termititenacia; order Termititenacales; family Termititenacaceae; genus Termititenax; species Termititenax aidoneus. The sequence continues at coordinate 30,426 of BGZN01000012.1, forward strand.
AAATTAAAAACCTTCTAAATATCGCTCAGGCGGCCAGCTACGCGCTGACCCATTCAACTAACGAGTCGGTCAGTCCGGAAATTATCGAACTGGCGGAATTACAATATATCCGGCGAATTGCCGCTCAGCAGTACGATACAGCCATGGCAGGCGTTGATCGTGATAGACTCAATGCTGTTACTCCGGACAGCCGGGACAAGCTGTACGCTTTCAAAGACATGATCGAACATTTGCCCAGTTCTTTTATTCCCGCCGGCTTTGACCCGTTTCACCCGCAAAATAATGAAACTATAGAACCGCCGTTTTTACGCGCGGCTTTGATGAATATTTTTGATGAATATTTTTCTATCTGCAGTTTGCTGGAACAATACGAAGACCAGCAGCGCAAAACCACAAGCAGTTATACCCGTCCACCGGTTACCAGCAGCATTTACAACACGATGAACAACAACACTTTAGGGCAAACTGAGCTTAACAAATATCCTGGCGAGCCGCGCGCTAGAATCTCTGACCGCTACGAAAAAGAATTGGGCGAGAAACGTCATGAATTAAACACTCAGTTGGATTTGCTGGATTTGATCCAAAACACTTTGCCTCAGGTCAGCCTGACAGAATTGCCCAAAGCCGATCTGGAAACCTGTTTTCGCCTTTTAAAAAATATTTCGGACAATGATTTTATCGGCTTGCTCAATTTGATTTTCGGTTATCACCACAACAGTTTGGATTTCTTTATGGGCAAGGCGGATTCCGGCGCTGTGCCGGAAGATCTTAATATCAAAACCCTCACCGAAGCGCTCATCCGCACGGCCGGTGAAACTCAAATTAAAATTGACAGCAAGACCAAAACCATTGATACCGCGCCGGAAACTCGGTCTCGGCAGATCAATAATTCTCGGACGGTTCTGCAGGATAAACTGGACGCCGTCGCGCTGCTCTTTCTCGACGCCGCGCGCTTAAATCAAGCAGAACATCTATACAATTGGTTTTTGGACGACAAGCGGATCACCCACCCTATTTATCTGGAATACTTTGCTGAAACCAGCCCGCTAGCCCTGCTCAAAGACTTGAGCAGCCAGGAATTAAAAGCCGGAGACGAAGCCGCGGCCAAAGGCGATATGCTGGGCGCTTATATTCATTATCAAAACGCGGAAGCCTGGGCCGCTCCTGATACGGTCATAAAATACTTAGACATTAAATATATAGAAGAGCATCTTGGAGTGCTCAATGACAAGGATCGGGAGATTTGGATCAGCGCTATAGCTGAGCTGCGCGGCAAAATAAACACCGCCGCCAGGCCATATAGAGAGTCCGCTTCCGCCAAGATAGACGAACTGCGCAGTAAAATAAATCAGATCGAAACCGCTTTGACCGCAGAAAATATTTCCGCCGCCGCCAGACTGGGAATCATCAGCCAAAACTCCCAGCCGGATCAGAACTACATGGAACTCTACTATCAGTTGAAAAAGAGCGCGGAGGTTTTATGGCGCGATGATGTTATCGCTGTGATGAGCAGTCCGCAAGACGCGCTGGATATCGTTAATAATCCGGAATTTAGAAATCAAGCGCAGCGGCACTTAGCTGTTTTGCCGGCGGCTTTTGCGGTGAAGACGCGGCTTTTGTTTAGGGATGCTCAAGTGCGGACAAACAATCAGGAGATAATGCATGAACTGTATTATAAACTGGCCAAAGAGTACGACCGCGCGGGCAATAAAAACCGCTGGTGGCCGAAAACTACAGACGCCAAAGATCCCGCCTGGATTTTGCCCGCTTTTCTGCGCGATCAGATTGGAGGAAAAAAAGCCAGTGAAGCGCCGCGGGTTCGGGAAACTCCCGAAATCGTCAGTCAAGCCGTCTCCTCCAGCAAGCCGGTGGTCATACCCAGAGGCGGCGAAACATCCTCAACTTTTAAAAATATTTCCATCACCGATCCTCGAGAAACCAGCGGAGATGATATATACAAAGTTACAGACCCGGATGGTTACGCCATCGCCGAGGGCATTCACGCTGACGCAATTACCACGCGCGACACTGCGGAGGACACGCTAACCGCCAAAGAAACCGCGCGCGACACCGCCGCAGACGCGCAAGATACAGCCCAAGAAGCTAAGAATGCGGCGCAAGACGCTGTCGATGACGCAACTGACCAAGTTAAGGACTGTGGCGGAGAAATTGCCGGCATACAAGGCGAGATCAACGGCGCTCAAAAGGGAGTTGAAGCGGCTCAAAAAGTCGTTGACAGGATAGGAGGTCTCGTTGATGAGACACAGGAAGCAGTTAATCTCGCGCAAACCGACTATGATACCGCCGTTAGTGACTATACCGCCAAAGAAAGCGCTTATAATCAAGCTGCTCAGGCTGTTTCTGACGCTGAAACGGCCGTTTCGACAGCCGAAGGAAATTTAAGTCAAGCTGAAGCCGAGCGTGATACTGCCTACGATAACTATAATGATGATCCTACCCCGGAAAATCTCGCCGCGTACCAGGCGGCTGAGCAAGCTCTTACTGACGCCCAAGGCGACTTAACTGCCGCCCAAACCGCGGAATATAATGCCAATATCAGTTTAGGCGCCGCCGAGAGCGCAAAGGATTTTGCTGAAGCCCTGCGCGACAGCACATCCGGAGCTCTGGACGACAAAAGGAATCAACTGAGCGACTTGCAAAACGAATTAAGCAGCGTGCTGGGAGAACTAAACGCCGCGCAAGGTGAATTGACCGCTGCAAACGGCCAGTTAAGCATAGCGCAGGAAAATCTGGCCGCAGCGCAGGAAGCGCTAACGGCTGCGGAAGCAGATTTGAACACCAGCGCCAGCGAGCTGGCCGCCAAAAAACAAGCGTTAGAAGCCGCGCAAGCTGAAGTTGACGCGGCGGATCAGGCTTTAAAGGACGCGCAAACTACTTTGAACAACACGCCCAAACCCGATCTGAAAGATTATTCCAGCGTTATTTCCACTCTGGCCGGAGAAAAGCTGGACTCTTTAATATTTTTTGATAATCAGGGCAATCCTGTTGAGTTTACCAAAATTCTAACCGGCTCAATAGTTACGGACGCCGCCGGCAACTTCATCGGTTTTTACTGCAGCGAAAAAGACCCTGTTACCGGAGAAAAAATCGGGAAACTTTGGTATATAGCTGAGGACGGCACTCTGAAAGAGGCTGATGTTGAATTAAGCACGGACGCCAATGGCAATATCACGATCAAAGCCAAGGGAGACGCTATTACATTGTGGCCGGGCGGACCGAAAATCGGGTATATCGGCGACACCAATATTTTCGGCTCAATGCTCAAAGTCGAAAGCATCGACCGAGACGCCGGAGTGTTGCATCTGGCCAATGTTACCGGAGTTGTTCTGGCCAAAGAGGTAGAGACAGTCGGCGCGGACGGCAAAAAAACTAAAACTATAGTTCCCATCGAAGCCGGAGAGCCGGGCGCGGAATTGCAAGAGCTTTTAGAGTTAGTGCAAACCGGCGTTGACCCTGACACCGGCGATGTGCGTGTTGATGTTAATCTTCCGGAGGAAGTAGTGGATGCGATCATCAAAAACGGCTATGTTCTGTATCTTACCTCAGACACCGGAGACAAGGCGCTGGGCCTGGTAGACATAGTCGGCGCGGAAAACATCACGCCGCCGGCCGAAAAATATCAAGCGGAATACAGCACCACGACGCCGAAAGCTTTGCTGTTCAGCCGCTATCATTCCGTGGCGACTGCCTGGCATTCCGATCCGGAAAAAGCCACCGGCTCGGTGCGCTGGAAAGGCCAGATCATGGAATACGGGCCGGAAACCAGATTTCCTGCCAATGTTACGGTTAATCCAAAAACCGGAACAATTATAATGGCTGGCGACACTACAATCGAGGACATCTATTATGATGAAAATTTAGGCCAAGTCGCCCAAATTAGAGCTTTAAACGGCGAGGAAGATCCGCAAATCGTAAAAGAAGTGGACAGAGCGCTGGGCGGCGCTTTAGATATTCAGCACAAGGTTATCAGCCCCAGCACAATGACCAGAGATTTCTTTGACGCGCAGCATTCTATTTTTGAGTCTTATCAAGACGGCCAAAATACCGGCTTTTTCCTCAACGGAGAATATCTGCGTTTTGACGATCCGCTCGTTCAGGAAGCTATGCGGGAGATCAAGGAATTTAACGCCGAGCTGGGCACGGGTTATGAGGATTTTCCGACTTTGCTGGCCTTGGTCTATTTAAAGCGTAAATACAAAAAAGGCCGCCCCGTCGAACCCAAGCAAAGCGCCAAATTATTAGAAGACCTGCAAGGGAAATATAATCTCAACCTCAGCGCGGAAGAACTGGAAAATCTGCAAAAGAAATATAATTTCGGTAATTTGAGCGCGGCAGAGTTAGAAAATCTGCAAAGGAAATATAATCTCAACCTGAGCGCGGAAGAATTGGAAAATCTGCAAAAGGAATATAATTTCGGTAATTTGAGCGCGGCAGAATTGGAAAATCTGCAAAAGAAATATAATTTCGGCAATTTGAGCGCGGAAAAGTTGGAAAATCTGCAAAATGAATATCACAGCCTGAGCACGGAAAAAGCGGATAAATTGTTTTGGTATAATTTGGCTCTGCTGGCCGCTCCCCAGATAAGCCTGGACAGCCAAAAGATCGCTGTTTTCAGCTCGGCCAAAAACGGCCTCAGTCTCACGTTCAACAGCGGAATTACTTATACGTCTTTAGGCGTGGAAGATTATGGCCAATTAACCTCCAGCGCGGGACTAAACCTTGACTGGCAAGGCAGGTTTGGCCTATTTAATATTTCTGGAAAATATCATCTGGACAATATAACCGGAGCTCCAGACTATGCCTGGGCAGATAAAAGTATGTCTCGATTCGAATATGGCGCTAAATATTTTCTGCCTCTCGCCGAAAATATTCAGCCGTATCTCAGCTATTTTGGTGAAACGATGCTGCCGCATGATTTGGATGAGTGGTCTACTTCATATCACCTGCTGGGAGCCGGTCTGCGCGGCAATCTTTTTCTGGGACGCTTGAATAATTCCGCGACCGGCAGACACACAGCGGAATTGAATTTTGATGTGCTTTTATTCGACCAGCTCCTTACGCTGGAAGACAACGGCAATCTATACAATAATGTCGGCGTTACGGGAAATATCGACCTCAAATTAGGTTCATTTGGTTTGGGACTGGACGGCACTCTTTTCTGGCGCAATCACTGGTTTCTGGCTGAGGAATCAATATTCCGCCAGATTCCTAATGCGCTGGTCTCGCCAAAATTTTATCCTCATATCACGTATGATGCGGGTAATGGTTTAGTTAGTTTCGGCGCGGAAATTGGCTCAGATTTTGCCAGAGGCAGCTTCGAACAAAAACTGAGTTTATCTTTCACTCCTTCCAACCGCTTTACTTTCGGTCTGCATGGAAATATGTCGGAATACGTTTATGGTCCCTGGTTTGCTCCTACAGATGATGATTTTCAGACAAGGCTCGGCGGAGGCGGAGGCTTATTTGCGGAATGGGATAATAAATACAAAATTAACGCTGGCGTCGATGTGCAGCAAAGCGGCAATCCGGAACAAGCCCCCAAAGTAGATTTTAATCTTGGCTTTAGCATTAAAAACATTGATTTGCTCAAGCCGTTTAAACCTAAGAAAAAATAGTAACAAGCCTTAAACATTATGTTATAATTTTTGCCATGCTGAAAAAAACAATTATCTTAATTATCTTTTGCGGCGCGCTGTTTCAGTGCGGCTGGGCGTTAACTATTAACGGCAATTACACTTTGGGCGGTGAATATAAACAGGATATTACTATTCAGGGCGATAATATCACGATAACTCTAACTGCCGGCGTGGATATTCATGGCAAGCTGAGCGTGATCGGCTCGGGCAGCGGCGTGAAAATCGTCTCCAGCGGCAGCAGCAAATGGCCGATCCGTGTCAGGGACGATATTCATCTGAAAAACGCCACGCTGGACATCAGTTATTTGAGATCCGGATACGGTATACTCTCCGGCGCCGGAGGCAATAAAATTTATATTGAAAAAACTAAAATTACCGCCAGCGGCACAGCTTTGGAAGCGACCAACAGTATTATCCGCGCCAGATTTTCTTCTTTCATTGCCACGGGCACTTTGACGCCGGTTGATCTGCGGTACAACGGCAACGACAGCGCGCTGCTCAAAAATCCCATACTTGAATTTTGCTATTTCCAAAAATCCGACTCCTCTGTCTACTCGCTTGATACTACTTTTGTCAACGTTACGCCCGCCGCTTGGACATTTGACCTGGAAGGCAGCTGTTTTAGCCCGGCAAGGAAAATCCCCAGCAATGGCGCTTCTTATGACTATTCACCGGAAAGCACAGCTTATAACAGCGCTCTGCCGCCGGACCCGGTCAACGGCATTTTAAAGGTCACTTTTTCCAGCACCAGCACTCATTTCGACAAAATCATTCCGCCAAACACCACTTTAGTGGTCGGCGGCACTTTACCCCCCGGGCGAAAATTAAAGCTCGGTTTCAATGAAGACTCCGGCGTTTATGAAGGCGGCGCGGTGCTAATCCTCGACACCTATCTTACAGTTATCGGCTCAGATAGCGCCGCCAGCAGCGTGGGCGATGAATTTCATTCCGAAGGCACTGCCGCCAAACCCAATGAGATCCGGGGCAAATCGAGTTTTAACTTACACGGAAAACAACACAATATTAAATACACCAACTTCAGTGATTTTAGCGCATCTGGCTCATTTGCTCTCCGCAATTATGCCTCGGATGTTGTGATCCAAAATAACAATTTTAATAACAACATTTATGAGGCAGTGCGTAATTACGGAGCCCGCGCCATAGTGCAAAACAACACTTTCTCCGCCGGGATTTCAAATTATGCGCTCCGGAGTTATGACACCGCCACAGGCAGTAATTATTCCAATAACACTTTCAACACCGCCGCCGGCGGACTGGAAATTTCCACCAACGGCACGGTTACGATCCAGAATAATACTTTTTCCAGTTCGACGCGCTCCAGCGCGCCGCTGCGCATCAGAGCCGGCGGCGCTACTGTGGCCGGAAATAGTTTTTATGCCGCCGATGGCGCTTCGGGCGTGCGGGTTGACAGCGGCAATCCCAGCTTTAGCAACAATACTATCAACTATACCTCTGGAAAGGGCGTCCAGGTCGACAATGGCAGCCCGAGCTTTACCGGCAATACAATAACCGGCAGTAACACTAGTGGCGCAGCCGCCATTCATATCAAGGGCGGTCTGCCGGCTTTTAGACAAAATAATATCAGCGGCTATGCCAACGGCCAGGCTTTATACCTGACTGACATCTCCGTATCTGTGTCGATCACGTTCAGCCAGAATAATTTTAAGGACGCCAATCCTTTGGTATACAGCAGCGGCAACGGCCCCTATATTTTGGAGAACAATTACTGGGGCGCGGCGACGCCGGCTTCCGCTAATTTTACCAGCTACGGCGCCGCTGACTATGAGCCCTGGCTGAACGCGGCCTACCCCAACGGCACGGCGACTTACAAAAAAGCCGAACCGATTATAACTATCTCTCCTATGAATACGCAGAGCTTAGGCTCTGCGCCGGCTGACATCCTTTTCAAGATCGATGATCTCGGTTATCACAAAGGCACGCCTCTGGAATATCAATTCCGGATCGCGGACAGCGCCGCGGGATTAAGCGCCGCCGCCGTTTCTACCAACGCCGGCTTTCCGGCCGGCGCTAATATTTATCATGCCGTGCCCGGACTGCTCAGAGGCAAAACCTATTACTGGCAGGCGCGTGTGCGCAACACTACAGACAACCAGGGTTATAGCGATTGGCCGGTCTATGAATTTACGATCAACCCGGTCCGGCTCAATTTGACTCTTTCCGCCTGGAACACTTTGCTCGGCAATACGCCGCTGACCCAGCAGTCCGCCGGCGCTGCGGTGTATTATCGTCAGGCGTTTAGCAATAGTGATACAGCCGTAATTGGGCCGGCGACTATTACCGCCATTCTGCCGGATGATGTGTATTGGAACGGCGAGCTGCGGGTAACCGGCTTGGGAGCAAGCAACGGCAGCATTACAATCAGAGCTTATGAAAATACAGCCGCCAGCGGCACACCCAAAACTTACACGGCGGCTTTGAGCGGCGACACCAATCTAACTTATGCCAATTTAGGCATTCCTCAGAGTGATGTATACAAATACAGACGTCTTGAATTGATGATCACCACTTTGCCGGCCGGCGCAGCGGGTACTTTTGTTTACGGCTCTATCGTTAAATAGTAAATTTTTATTCTAATTCTTTTAATTTATCGCGCAGCAGCGCCGCGCGTTCAAAATCCAAACGTTCGGCGGCTTGGAACATTTCCGCGCGGAGTTCCTTAACATACTCCAATAATTCCAGCGGATTTTTGAGCGGCGGTTTAGCGGCCAGGCCGCCCAGCGAAATCGAGGCGTCGTCAGCCACGACGCTTTTTTTAATATTTTTCTTAATTGTTTCCGGCGTGATGTTGTGTTTTTTATTGTAAGCCATTTGTATCGCGCGGCGCCGGTTCGTCTCTTTGACGGCCTTGTCGAGGCTTTCCGTCAAAGTGTCAGCGTACAAAATCACGCGGCCGTTGATATTGCGCGCCGCGCGGCCGATAGTCTGGATCAGCGAGCGCTCCGAACGCAAAAAACCTTCTTTGTCCGCGTCCAGTATGGCGATGAGCGACACTTCCGGCAGATCGAGGCCTTCGCGCAGTAAATTGACGCCGACCAAAATATCGTATTTGCCCGCGCGCAAATCGTTGAGTATTCTCACTCTCTCCAGAGTCTCAATATCCGAATGCAGATAACAAACTTTGAAGCCCTTGCCCAGCAAAAATTGGCTCAATTCCTCGGACATGCGTTTAGTCAGCGCGGTTACCAAAACTCTTTCCTGCCGCGCGATGACTTTTTCCGCCTCTTTGATCAAGTCCGGCACCTGCCCCTCGACCGGCTTGAGCTCCACCTGCGGATCGACCAATCCAGTCGGCCGGATTATCTGCTCGACAGTATTTTCCCGCCCGGCCTGCTCCAACTCATAATCGGCAGGCGTGGCGGACACGTAAATAACGTCCTTGATTTTTGCGCTAAATTCACGAAAAGTCAGCGGACGGTTGTCTCTGGCTGAAGGCAGGCGAAAACCGTATTCCACCAGACGGTCTTTGCGCGCTTTGTCCCCGGCCGACATGCCGCCGATCTGAGAAACCGTAACATGCGACTCGTCCACGACCAGCAAAAAATCTTTGGGGAAATAATCCAGCAAAGTGCCGGGCGGCGAGCCGGCCGCGCGCATATCAAGATGCCGCGAATAATTTTCGATGCCGTTGCAATAGCCGATCTCGCGGATCATTTCCAGATCATAGAGCGTGCGCTGCTTGATGCGCTGCGCGGCCACCGCGTTTTTTTCTTTTTCAAAAACCGCGAGCTGCTCTTCCATCTCGCGCTGAATATTTTGCAAGGAAATTTCCAGTTTTTGGCGGTCAGTTACATAATGTTTGCCCGGATAGATCGCGATGTCCGCGAGCGTATGCAGCGGCGTCCGGTCGGCGGCGTTGAGTTCCGTTATTTTTTCCAGCTCGTCGCCCCAAAATTCCAGCCGGACAATATTGAGCTGATCCGGCGGCACTAATTCCAGCGTGTCGCCCTTGACGCGAAATTTGCCGCGGCTGACATCGACATCGTTGCGCTCATAGTGCATCTCCACCAGCCGCTTGATGACCGCGTCGCGCGAGACGGCCAGCCCCCGCTTCAAATAAAAAACCGTGTTGAAATATTCCTCTGGCAAACCGAGGCCGTAAATACAGGACACCGAGGCCACGACTATGACGTCTTGGCGGGTCATCAGCGCCTTGGTCGCGGCGTGGCGCAGGCGGTCGATTTCCTGATTGATCGAAGCGTCTTTTTCGATATAAGTGTCCGTCGCCGGTATGTAAGCCTCCGGCTGATAATAATCGTAATAGCTGACAAAATATTCCACCGCATTGTCGGGAAAAAATTCGCGAAATTCGCTGTACAACTGGGCGGCCAAAGTTTTGTTGTGCGCGATGACCAGAGTCGGTTTTTGCAGACTTTGGATCACGTTGGCCACGGTAAAAGTTTTGCCGGAGCCGGTTACGCCCAGCAGCACGGCCGGCCGTTTTTCCGCGCCGGACAAAATTTTTACCAATTTGGCGATAGCCTGCGGCTGGTCGCCGGCCGGCTGATACTCGGAGCGGAGCTGAAACATGAGGTTGATTATACATCTACAAAGCTCATCAAGCGAATCAGGGCAAAGTCTACACTTGACATTACACATTATATTGTGTAAAATAAAGCCAGTGAGGTGTGGCAATGGCAACTAATTTGGCGATAAACGATGTTTTATTAAACACCGCTCTGGATATGGGTGGGCTCAAGACCAAAAAAGACACGGTTACTTTAGCCCTACAGGAATTTATTCAGAGACGTCAGGCGGAAGATATTATCGAGCTATTCCACGGCGTGGAATACGCTCCAGACTACAATTACAAAAAACTGCGCCACCGCAAATGAAAGTATTAGTCGACACTTCGGTTTGGTCGGCGGTTTTACGGCGCAAGACTGTTCTAAACCGGCAAACCGCCGAGATACTAGCTGACCTGCTGCGTGATTTGCGGGTTGTTTTGATCGGCCCTATACGGCAGGAATTACTATCCGGTATATCCAATCTTACTCTCTTTCGTGAATTAAAAGAAAAACTGTCCAGTTTAACAGATTTTCCGCTAGACACTGCTGTTTATGAACTGGCCGCAGAATATGCCAATATTTGTCGCCAGCGCGGAGTGCAGGGGTCGCACACTGATTTTCTGATCTGCGCCGCCGCCGTGCAAAACGGCTGGGCAATATTTACCGCGGATAAAGATTTTCAAAACTATAAAAAATATTTGCCTATAAAATTATTCAGGCCGCCCGGCGGATAAGCCCGCAGCTATTCCAGATCGTCCCATAGTTTGGCCAATTTCAAGAGACAAGACCAAAAAATATCAGCAGTATTTTTATCCGCAAGATAACAACAGCAATAAAGCCAAAAAGAGTAAAGTTCGGGCAGTAGTTTTTCGATTTGTTCCTGCAAAGTAAGCGTTTCTCCCAGACAGTCATAAACCGCCATCTCTTTCTTATAAAAGGAAAAATCAGCCCAAGCCTGGTCTGTCTCGTCAACGGCCAAATAAGCCTCGCCCCGCTTGCGAAAAATCTCTAAACTAATACCGACTCCCGCCGCGCAGGTCTCCACAGCCAAAGTACAATATTCGATTATTTTTAAATTGTCTTGAAGGCGCTCCGCCGCCTCAATAGCCAGCAAAATAGCTTTATATTTTAAGGAGGCGGCAGTTTGTTTAGAAATGTCTAATTGGTCAAATAACGGCAATATTTCGGCGAGCTGTTTTTCCGCTGTTGTATAGTCGGCCTTGTCCATAGCCGCATTAACAGTAGAAACGGTTGAACACAATTGCTTAACAATTGTATCGCTGGATCTATCCGGGCAAACATTATGTAACTGACCGCCAAAAACTGGAA
>BGZN01000013.1 GCA_003864455.1 Candidatus Termititenax aidoneus
CGTTCAACTCGACAGACGCCGCGCTTCCGCGAAAATCATAGCGCGTGGCAATTTCTTTGCGCGCCGTATTCAGCGCGTTATTGACGAGCTGCAAATCCGGCTCGGAAACCACATCAAAGGAACTGTCCGCCATGACAAAATTATAGTATAAAAAAGTTAAAAAAGACAAATCCGCAACTTGGCCGGCAGATTTATAGCTCCGCAGAATTTTCCGCTTCCAGCTCGTCAATTCTGGCCTGTATTATGGCTAGCTTTTCTTTCAACCGGACAAGTTCGTCCGAAACATTGCCAGTTCCCAATTGATTGTATACGTTCTCTATTTTTATGGAAGATTCCATCCTCTCGCCAGCACATTCTTTAAATAGCAAGACATTGATATTGGCAAGCTGCGGATTATATATCTCTATTGTATCAGCGCTATTATGCCTAAAGTAAAAGTCATTATGGTAATTCAGGCAAGGCCTCCATTTACTTCCATCTGCCGCTGTTATCCGGCACATTTCTTTAACCCCAAAAGCGCCATTAATCATTCTCAACAGGCCATTATTGTAAAAAGACAATGAACTATAATAACCATTAAGAGGAAAATCCACGGAAACAGGTTCTCCATTTGGCAAATGAATTATCACATCTTGCACCAAACGCGCTTCGGCCAATTTATAATCCGGGTATAATATTAAATGCTTGGTTAAAACTTTATCTTTCGTCAACGGCAATAAGATCGGAACTGCTTTTGCAAACAATATGCCAATAGCGCCCTTGACCAAGCTGTCGGCAATTTTCAATTCGCCATATTCTTCGATAGACTCCAGGGCTGACCTGTCTAGGCCATTAGCATCTAAAAACGCGCAGACTTCCGGGTAGTATATACTCCCCGCAACAGCCGGATTGCCGCCTCCTATTATTTTTGTATACATGAAATTACCTCCGTAAGGTTATCATAAGTTTTTTCGCTAAATATTCTCGATATACGGCGCAAACGGATTACAAAATTATGGTGCGCTGGCCGCAAACGAAAAGGCGGTCATTGAGAAAATAACGCACGGCCTCGGACAAAACCTGCCGCTCCAAATCGCGGCCTCTGGTGATCAAATCCTCGACCGTGTCGCGGTGGGAAATCTGCGCGACATTTTGCTGAATGATCGGCCCCTGATCCAAATCCTCCGTGGCAAAATGCGCTGTCGCGCCGATGATTTTCACGCCGCGCTGATAGGCCTGATGATAGGGTTTCGCGCCTTTGAAAGCCGGCAGGAAAGAATGATGCACGTTAATTATTTTATGCGGATAGGCGCGGATAAATTTTGGACTCAAAATCTGCATATAGCGCGCCAAAATCAGCAAATCCGCTTTTTTTGCTTTGAGCAGAGCAAGCTGTTTTTTTTCATTGTCCGGCAGACAGTAAAATTCCTGGCCAAAAGTTTCAGCCACATAACGCAAATCCTCATGATTACTGATGACAGCAGTAATGTCGCAATTCAACTCACCGCTTTTGCTGCGCAGCAGCAAATCATAAAGGCAGTGATCGTACTTTGAAACAAAAATCGCCGCGCGTTTTTTCTGGTCAGAAAAAGAAACCGCAATTTTGCCAAATTTTTGCAAAGCGGCGGAAATCCTTGAGCGCGGTAATTTGAATCCGGCAAGGTCCCATTCCAGCCGCATAAAAAATTGTCCGGCCGCCGGGTCAGTGTATTGATCGAGATTGACTATATTGCCGTTATTGCGCGTAATAAAATTTGTAACAGCGGCAACAATGCCGCGGCAGTCCCGGCAGGTCAGACGCAGTATGGCGTTCACAGGATTTTCTCCAGTCCGTAAATCAGGCCGGCTTTGCCGCCGATTTTTTTGCAGGCCAGTAAGACGCCGGGCATGAAAGACTCTCTATTGATAGTCTCGTGGCGCAAAACCAGCCGCTGGCCTAAAGCGCCCAGCATGACTTCCTGCGTCGCCACAAAACCCGGCAAGCGCACCGCGTGAATACGGATATTGCCGAGCCGCGCGCCCTGCGAACGTTCCGGCAAAAATTCTTTGCTCTCCACGGCTGGCGGAGCGGTCTGGCCGACGGCTTCATTTATTAACTGGGCAGTTTTAAGCGCCGTGCCGGAAGGCGCGTCAGCTTTGTGGTCATGGTGATACTCGACGATCTCCACACTGGGCAGATATTTCGCGGCTTGCGCGGCAAACTGCATCATCAGCACCGCGCCAATGGCAAAATTGGGCGCGATAAGCACGGCTCTTTTTAATTTCTTACTCTCCGCGTCAATTATTTTTAAATCCTCTTCCGTAAAACCGGTCGTGCCAACCACCGCGTCCGCGCCGCTGCTGATAATAGTACGGACATTAGCCAGACGCGCGGACGGCTGTGTGAAATCCACCACGATTTGCGCGCCGGATTTCTTAATTGCCGCGGCCAAATCGTCACCGGCGTCGGTTTGACCGGCCAATTCCAATTCCGCATCGGCCTGCACCGCGGCGACAACTGTTTGTCCCATTTTGCCTTTTGCGCCATTGACGAGAATTTTTAACATCAGCGTTTTTTCCTTTTTTGCTTGACAGCATACTTAAATTTCACAAAGGTTTCGACAATAGCAATAGTGGTCTCCGCGGCTCTGGGACTTTTCAAGATAGTAGCTAGCATGTAGAGACCTTTTTCGGTAAAAACATTGGCATTATATTTGGAATATTTGCCGCGGCCTTTTTCTAAGGTCGAAAATTTCGACCTTAGAGGACGCATTTCTTCGTCTGTCAAACACAAAACATATCCGCTTGGAAATTTATCAGGATTGTTTTTAAGCGCTTCATTAACGCGTTTGGTCTCCACGCCGTACAACTCCGCGACATCGCTGTCCAGAAGCGCTTTCTGCCCGCGAATAGTTATAATTTTTTTCTCCACATTAGAATAAGGCACGATATTTTTCATAAAATTATTATATCACAGTATCTCCAGGCAAATAATTTCAGACGCTATTAAGCCGCACCGAAATCGACAGCAGCGGTCAATGTGCTAATACTGCCCTCCAAAGCTGTTTTTGCAGAGCTCAGACTTTTTTAACCAATTTAGATGACGGATAATAATCATTGCTGACACTCAAAACATCAGCCTCTGCATTGCGCACTTCATAGTACGGCGTCTCCTCAAAATTGTCCGAGTAACTGCCTGTTGTGTTTGCCATATATACCCCTTTGCTTATTATACTGTTAACTAACATTGTTAAATAACAATGCTAACTAACAGCATTATAATTTAAAATTTATTAATGTCAAGTAGCAGCAAACATAAATTAAAAGAAGATTTTGGCTTAAAATACGACACTTTAGACATAGGCCAGCGCATCAGGGATTTAAGGCAAAAGAAAAAATGGAGCATGCATCGCTTATCCTACGAAGCCTGCATAGACTCTGCGGTTTTAATGCGTATTGAAAAAGGCATTCGCGCGCCGGTGCTGGACACTTTATTAAAAATTATTGAGGGGCTGGGTTTGAGGCCGGCTGAATTTTTCCGCGTATTTAAATAATGACTTTTAACCCATCATACGCCAACTGCATATTAGGCAGCAGAGTTTTATTCGTCGTTTCATGTTCGAGATTATGGGCAATATGCGTGAAATAAGTCTGCCGCGCGCCAATACGCCGCGCCGCGGCAACAGCCTGCTCCAGTGAAAAATGCGTCGGGTGCGGCGTGTCGCGCAGAGCGTCGAGGACTAAAACATTTAAATTTTTCAGCCGCTCAAAAGTTTTTTCGGGGATTTCTGAGCAGTCCGTCAAATAAGCAAAATCGTCCACGCGGTAGCCAAAAATTTCATAAAGCCCGTGCTTGATCGGCAAAGCGGCCACGGAAAATCCGCCGATATTTATAGCCTGATAATTTTGCAGAATATGATTGTCGAGAGCCGTAATGCCGCCGCCGGCCTGCCGCGGAGTTTCATACATGTAACGCAGCGTCGCGCGCAATTCCTTGTCCGCCTCAGCCGACAGATAAACATTGACGCGTTTTTGATATTTGATATTGAAGCGGCGAAATTCATCGAGGCCAAAAACATGGTCGGCGTGCGTATGCGTGATCAGCACATCGTCCACATCGAGAATATTATGTGTCAGTGCCTGCTGGCGAAAATCGCTCGACGCATCGATGAGCAAAGCGTGCCCGTCTTTTTCCAGCCAGACCGATGAGCGCAGACGCTTGTTGCGCGGATTGTCCGACCGGCAGACCGCGCAGGCGCAGGCCACCATCGGAATGCCGTTGGACGTGCCCGTGCCCAAAAAAGTAATTTGCATGGTGTATACTATATCGCAATCATGCCGGAGATTAAACTTTTTATTTTTGATGTCGACCACACGATCACCGACGGCACAACTATCTGGGAACATCTGCACAAGGAATGCGGCACTTGGGATAGAGAAGGCAGTCTCTACCTCAAACAATTTTTGGCGCAGGAGATCGATTTTGATGAATTTTCGCGCCGTGATGCGCGAAGCTGGCAGGGACGCGGCGTCGATTATCTGCGGCGCGCGCAGAGCAAAGTACAGATCATGGCCGGTTTTCCGGAGCTGCTGCAGGAATTGCATAAACGTAATATCACCACCGCGATTATTTCCTCGACGGTCGGGCAATTCGCGGAATATTTGGCGGACATTTATAAAATAGACTACTGTTTTGCCAATCCGCTCGGCCTAAAAAACAATATTCTCGACGGCACGATAGACCTGCGCGTCCAAGGCGAGGCCAAAGGTTCTTTTGCCGAAAATCTGGCTAAAAAACTGCGGTTGTCCAAAGCGGAAATAGCCGCGGCCGGCGACTCGCGTTTTGACCTGCCGATGTTTGAACACGCGGAACACACTTTCATTTTGCAAAATGAAAAGTTTAAAGACAAATGCCAATATTTTGTAAAGGATTTTTTTGAGGCGGCAAAAATACTTTTCGCTTAAAGCTTTTAATTAAAATTCACATTCTTTAACAACTGCGCGCTGTGCGCCAGAGTTACAATTTCCACCAAATCTTTCTTAATCCTGTACACTATCCGGTAATTGCCGTGAAATAATTCCCGTAAATTATTATCCGCATATTCCGGCACTACTCTGCCTATTTTTGGAAACAGTTCTAATTTTTGCGTTAACTCTAAAATTTTTCTTGCAAATAATACCGCATAATATTTAGAATTTTCAGCAATATATTCCACTGCTTTCTCGAAATTATCCGCAGCAGTTGGAGACCAGATTACCCGTTCAGCCATTTGGCCATTCGCGCCTTAACTTCAGATTGAGGCAACGTTTGGCCGGCATCTAACTCCGCCAGCCCTTTATCCACCTGCATTTTAAAATACAATTCTTCAATAACATCTTCCAAAGTTAAATCGTCATCCGGCAGAGACTTCACCAAACCAATAACTTGCTCTTTTACTGTAGGCATAAACACACCTCTACATTTAATTATACCACAACCATGCGGCGTTCACTGTTGTAAATCTAATCCTGCAGCCGGTAAATATTTTTGTCCTCGCCTTCGATAAGCGTGATGAGGCGAAATCTGTCCAGCCCGCGGTATTTGGCAAAAGCATCCTCGTAGCGCGCCTGTATCGCTAATTTTTTGTCGCGGTTGACCGCCAGCTCCAGCATATTGAACATCTCCGCTTTGCGGCCGGACAGCGCGTACATCACCGCCAGATTGTAATACACCGAAGTCGCACCAGAGCTTTTCATGCTCTCGTATACTTCGATGTTTTTCGTGATGAGATAATTGTAATATTTGCGGATTTTTTCCGACTTGGGAAATTGCCCGAGCACCGATTGAAACAACAAAAACGCCTCGTTGTAACGTTTCTTAAAAACATAAATCTCGCCAAGGTCGAGATAGATCTGCTCGGCCGGCGCGTCGCCTTCCAGCTCCAGCTCCAGCACGCGCTCGTAAAAATCCAACGCGCGGCGTTTGCGCTCCAATAATTTTTTTGGATCGAGATCGGTGTTTTCCCAAGCGGCGATTTGCCGGATCGCTTTCTTGTAGGCGCGGGTCAAGATCAGCAAATCCAAATATTCATAACAGATTTCCTCGGACACTTCTTCGGACTCCAGTTTTTTCTCAATGCGCGCGATTGCCTCGCTGCGGATGTCCAGCAGTTCGCGATCGACAAACCAGTAATCACTTTGGAGCGTTTTAGATTTTTCAAAATAACGATAAGCGTCGGTTAAGCGGTTTTGTTTTTTGCCCAGCAGTCCCAGAAAATAATAAACCATGTGATTGTCTTTGTTTTCCTCCGCCAGGTGCTTAAACATATACTCGGCCTGACTGTCCTCGCCGAGCAAAAACAAAACGGCGGCTTCGTAAATTTTGTACGAGGCAATGCCCGAAGAAAGCTGATTTAAAATATCCCGCGCGTAAACGTCTGTATGCATTTCCAGCATGAGCAGCACGGCCTTGTCGTACTCCGGCCGCAGCATGTACAGATCCAGCAAATCGCGCTTGGAAGTTTCGTATTCAAAATGTTTCAGATAATATTTTTCGGCCAGCTCAAAAGCTTTGCCAAGATTGACGCGCGCCTCGCGGTTGGCCGGCGATTTTTTTAAAACCTCGCGGTAACGCTGGATCGCCTCAGAAAATTTGTTTTCATAAACCAGCATCAGGCCGTAATTGATCTGCGCCTGCACAAAATTGGGCGCGATAGAAATAATTTTTTCCAGCGCGGCTTTGGCCGCCGGATAATCCGCTTTGCGAAAATACAGTGTGGCGATCTCCATCAGCGCGTCAATATTTTGGGAGTCCTGCCGCAGTTTTTCTTCGTTTTGCTGCAAAATGCCCGCAAAACATTTTTCAATGCGCTGCTTGACGCGCGGCGTGCGTTCGCCGCATTTGAAATAATGCTCCAGCGCGTCGGCCAGACTATTTTCGCGGTAACGCAGCGCGGCCAAATAATAATGCCCCGGCTCATAGCGCAGATTGAGCGAGAGGGTTTTTTCCAGCTCGGTCTCCGCCGCGGCAAAATCCCTCCGGCGCAGATGCACGCGCGCCATCAGATAATGCGCCTCAATGTCGTTGTCATTGAGTTTCAAACATTTTTCCAGCTCCTCGGCGGCCTTGGCGTACTTGCGGCTTTCAAAATTGAGCAGCGCCAGCGCGTAATAAGCTTTGGCGTAATTGGGGTTGACGACCAGCGCTTTGGTGCACTCACGGGCAAACGCCGCTTTGTCGCCCTGCAAATAATAAGTGTGCCCCAGCTGATAGTGCAGATCGGCGTCGCGGTAATTGATCTCCACACCCTGCCGCAAAATCTCCGCCGCTTTTTTGTAATTGCGCCGGATCTGAAAAATTTTCGCCAGCATTTTGAAAGCTGAAGCGTAAGTATTGTCGATCTGAATGATTTTGCGCAAATACACCATAGACAGGCGGTAGCGTTTTTCGCTGAACGCCTCCTGCGCCATTTTGAAAAAAGACTGCGCGGACTGCACATCGCCCTGCATTTGCTGGTCGGTCTTGAGAGAAGTGGTCAGGTCTATGCTGTGGTCGATTTCCGCCATTGCGGAGATTATAACAGAAATTAAATCAACACCCGCTGCGTCGCCGCGTCGAAAATGTGCATTTTTTTGAGATTGAGATACAGATCTAAATCCTGATTTTCTTTGCACTCGATATGCGAGTCCACACGCGCGGTGATTTGCTGGCTGCCGGTATGCACATAAACATAATTTTCCATGCCGAGTTTTTCGCTAAAATCCACTTTGACCGCCACGGGCTGTTCTTTTTCCAGATGCAGCCAGGGCAGCGCGGTTTTGTCATAAATATCCGTCGGGCGAATACCCAGCACCAGATCTTTGTCCAGCAGCCGGTCGTACTCATCAGCCAAACCCTTGGGCAGCTGCAATTTGAAATTTTCCGCAGAAAATTCATAAACGCGGCCGGACTTGGCGATGCGGCCTTTGATAAAATTCATCGCCGGCGAGCCGATAAAACCGCCGACAAAAATATTGGCCGGCTGATCGTACACGTTGATTGCTGGAGCGCACTGCTGAATAATACCGCTGTCCATCACGGCAATGCGGTCGCCCAGCGTCATGGCCTCAACCTGGTCATGCGTCACATAGACTATTGTCGCGTTCAGGCGATTGTGCAGTTTTTTGATCTCGCCGCGGGTCTGCACGCGCAGTTTGGCGTCGAGATTGGACAGCGGTTCGTCCATCAAAAACACTTTGGGGTGGCGGACAATCGCGCGTCCCAGAGCCACGCGCTGTCTCTGGCCGCCGGAAAGCTGTTTCGGCTTGCGGTCAAGGTATTCGCCCAAACCCAAAATCTCCGAAGCCTCGTCAACTCTTTCTTTGATAAGCTGCGGCGAAATCTTGCGCAGTTTCAAGCCAAAAGACATATTTTCGCGGACGCTCATGTGCGGATACAGCGCATAGTTTTGGAAAACCATAGCGATATCGCGGTCTTTGGGCGGCACGTCGTTGACCACCTTGCCGTCGATCAAAATTTCACCAGCCGTGATTTCTTCCAAACCGGCGATCATGCGCAGCGATGTCGTCTTGCCGCAGCCAGACGGCCCGACCAGCACCAAAAACTCGCCGTCCTTAATCGTAAGATTAATATTTTTTACGATGAGATTTTTGCCGTCATAAGATTTGACCAAATCTTTTAGCTGCACGCTTGCCATTTACATTACCTACTTCAATTGTTTTAGCAGATCGGCCATTTCAATCGCCGTCATCGCCGCTTCAAAACCTTTGTTGCCGGATTTCACACCGGCGCGCGCCAGAGCCTGCTCGGTCGTCGCCGTGGTCAGCACGCCATTTACCACCGGCACGCCGGTCTCCAGAGAGGCCAAGGTAAGTCCCTTGGCAGACTCCGCGGCCACGATGTCAAAATGCGCCGTCTCGCCCTGGATCACCGCGCCTAACACGATCACCGCGTTGTATTTGCCGGAAGCGGCTAATTGCTTGGCTACGACCGACAACTCTAGAGCGCCGGGCACCCAGGCCACCACGCCGTTTTTCTCGTCAAAATTGTGCCGCTGGAGACAATCCAGCGCGCCGTCCAGCAATTTTTGGGAAATCAATTCGTTGAAACGGCTGACCACCAAAGCGATTTTTAATTCCGCTGCTTCGTATTTGCCTGTAACTTCTTTCATAAGGCACACTCCGATCCGCGTAGATTAGGTTAAAGATTATAGAGAATCACAGAGGTTTTGACAAATCAATTTTGTTAAACACCTCTCCTATAATACAACTATACAACCTTAACAACACCAGGAGTTTTTCAGGCAAAATTTAGGGATATTTCCATTGTGCATATTTTCCCGATATTTATAAAATACCTCTCCCTGCCAAATCTCCAAAAAATCCTGTTTAAAAAGATTGCCTAAAACCATAGCGCCGTTATAATCATTGCAGCAAGGAACTACTGACCCATCTGCCAAAACCACAAAATCGTCCAAAAAAGCATGACATTCCCTCTTGGGATATAACTGCTGCCGCGGCTGGTATCTATCACTAACAGCCGGACGCAGATTAGATGTATTTGTCATAAAAATCGGCGCTTCAAACACCGGCTGCAGCTCCAGGGAATTACACAATTTTGTAAAATCCGGCATTTCTATTTCATTATGCTGGAAAACGATAAATTGCGGGACGATCTGGGCGTCTGATTTTAGTCGTTTTTTGGCCGCGCACAGATGACCCAAAGCCTGCAGAGCTTTGACCGCATTGCCGCCTCTGCGATATTTTTCATAGACATTTTGGCTGACGCCGTCGACCGACACTACAATACAGTGGACTCCGGCTCGAATTATTTGCTCAGCCTGGTTCTCACCCAGCAGCAAACCATTGGTGCTCAGGATAGGCCGCGCAAATGCTGCGGTGTATTCACAAATCTTATAGATGTCTTTATTTAAGAACGGTTCTCCCCAAAGACATAATTGGACTTTGCCGGCATAATTTCTTATTTTATCAGCCAATATTTTGTATTGTTGAAAAGTCATAATCGTCTGCCGGCGTTTGATCAATCCCGCGCCCCAAAAACATTCAGGGCAGGCCAAATTACAGCCGACAACAGTCTCTATGATAAAAGTATGTTTTGGCGGCGGCGGGGTATTTACAATATTTAAAATTTTAATTGCTCTGTCTCTTTTTGCAATAAATAATCAATTCCGGCGGCCAGATACTCTATCTTGTTTTTATCATCGTTGAGTTTTTGCGCCAACTCTTCCGCATAACTTTTGGCTGTCTCGATCAGCATTTTACCGGCGCGACACCAGTTTTTATCCGGTTGCGTATAGGATTTGCTGTGAAAATAAAAACTGCCCGGGCAGACACAGCAGCCCCATTGCGGGCAGGAGTTACATTCCGGCACATCTTTCATGCACAATTCAGACAGGTGATTAATGCCCGTAAAATCTTCGTCTATATCGATCTCCGTATAAATCCGCTCTTCCGGTGCGCACCAATATTCGTGGTGGCAGGGTACAACTTTGCCGCTCGGCAAAACCGCCATCAAACTGCGTCCAGCCGCGCAAAATGTCGTGGCATTGCGCAGCGGTTTTCTTTCTCGGTTTTTTACGCCCAAGAGATCACGTTCGGCCTGGGCAAAAGCCCGAATAGAAAAACTCGTATCCCGAATATTATTATGCAAATACCATTTTTTTATTAAATCTAACTGCTCGGCATAAATCCGGAAATCCGTTTCGTCCCAAATATTGGCGTCGCCGGGCAGCCAGCGCAGACTGGCCAAAGAACCGTAGGATTTTTCCATTTCATAAAACCATTTTACTGTATCCAGCATATACGGCACGCTGTATTTAGAAAGCACCGGATGCAGGGTCGGATATTTTCCGGTTTCTTCATAAAATGCCTGATAAAATTTCAGCGCTCTTTTAAACGAGCCATGCCCGCGGTTAATATCGTTGGCCGGCTCAGGGCCGTCGCAGGATAATTGCACATAATTAAAGTACTTGGCATAATCACGAAAAAATTCGCGATCAATAATCTGTCCGTTGGTAATCAGCTCAAAATTAAAATTCCGATATTCCCAGCCCCACTCGCAGATTTTTTTCATCAACTCAATATGCAGCATCGGTTCGCCGCCAAAAAATACGATCTTGGCATCGCGGTCAAATTTGCGCAACACTCGTTTGGCCAATTCAAAAGTCAAAACAGCTTTATCCCGTGTTTTCTGCGGCTCATAGCAATAAGCGCAGCGCAGATTGCATTCTTCGGACATAATCAGCGTCGCGCTGGTCGGCTGAATGGCAGGATTTTCTTTGATTTTCTGCCGCAAGGCCAGCATCGCTTTGGCGCGGATCAGCAAATCCAAGTTTTCTACGACACCGACTAATATTTCACACTGATCCGGCAAAACTTTCAGCGCGGCAAACAGCGTAGTCAATTGCGTAAACGGCAGAAAAAATTCACTGTTCTTTAAAATTTTTTCCGGAGAAAATTTATGAAAAAGATAGGCGGATTCAAAATAATATTTGTTAACCCGCCATAATTTCTCTAAATTTTTTTTAGTTACTTTAACAAGACTGGGAAGTTTCAGCGTAACCTTGGCGCTGTTTTGGAGCAAATCAGCCAGTAAATTTAATTCTGGCTCATTGCTTAAATACAGGTCTTGTATTTCAGCATAGGCCAGCAAATTTTTTAATTCGCCGACGCTAAATTTTTGTTCTCTGGGTTTTTGCACCAGCAGCGCTTTATCTTCTTTATTCAAAAAGGCCAGCAGCGGACTGAAAAGTTTGTTCTGTGCCAATTGATTTAAAATAGCTGCCTCTGTTTCATCACATTTAAAACTAATTTCGATATTTTCTCCCATAGTGTTTCCCCTTTTTTATTTATTAACCACTTCCACGCCAGCAGGAATCAATGGAGCAGGCGTTGCGCCAATCCGCTGGCAATAGAGACAGTAACCGGCATAACGGAATTTTCGATAAGCGGACAGTTCCATTTTGGTGGAATCTAATTTCTCCACTTTTTCCAGGCCGTTTTCACAAATATATTCTTTTTTGTTTACGCTGTAATATTTCCAGGGAGAAACTGTTACCTGCCGCAAGGTGTCCGGCGAAGTTGCCAAAATCAGCCTTTCGACTTCCTGCTGATAAACTTGCCAATAATAATCATTCATCCATTCTTCCACGCAGCCAAAATGAATAGTCTTAAAGCCGTGCTCCAAAACATAAAAATCAAAAGTTTCTTTGATGCGGCGGATATTTTGCGGATTGATTACGGCGCAAATTACAACTCTAGTGATCGACCGCCAATACTTGGCATTGGCCAAGACCTGTTCAAAATCAATGCCGTCGCGCTGCCGTTTCACGGTCTGTGGATCATCCAGAGAAACGCCAATTGTCGGCTTGTATTTGGCCAGCATTTTGTCTATAGCTTCATTGCGAATAGTGCCGTTGGTAGTCAAAATAAAACCAAAACAATCGCCGTACTTAGAAAAAATATACCGCACCTTATCCGGGTACAGAAAAACTTCCCCGCCGATTAACTCCAACTCATCACAATCGCCGCGGCTTAAAATATCTGTCATTCTTTGGTTAATTTCTATTTCGTCCATGACGAAATTTTTAGGCTGACCGCCAGCGGCTTTATTTTCATAACAATACGCGCAGCGCAAATTGCAATTGTTGGTCAGATGCAGAGAATATCTCATCTTTAGTTTGCTAAATACGCGTCACATACATTGCGAATATTGCAGCTGCATTCTACAGTGGTTCTCTCATCACACCCGCATCTTGACTCACATACCGTCTCATCATCGGAATTACAGGTACACCGGCTTGGGCAATCATCAGCGTATGTCGGCCCAGAGCGCGAATGACAGCCGCATTTATTAGCAATACAAATCGCTGCCGCTCTTGATCCGCAATGAGAATCACACTCACAAGCGTTTCTATCCTCACAATCACAAACTTTAGCACACTTACAACTGCCGTCAGCGTCTTTATTACAGCGCGGATCACATTCACAGCCTACCTCTACAGTTCGCGCGTTGCAGCTGCATCTCGCCACGCACACACAGGTGTCCTGAGAGGTGTTAAGTTTTTGATACGCCGTCTGTATATCGCTGGCAAGCATCAAGTCTCCGGCGTTGACCGGCAGTTCAAATCTGGTCAAACGTATCAAGTTCTCTTTAATTCTTTTCATGCTGTTCTCAAAAGATATTTGCCCTCCTGCCACGGCGTCTATATTAATATGCTTAGGACTTACTCTGTGCCGCTCTATTTCAGTCTTGATCGCCGTATGGAGAGTCTGCATCTGCGAGGCTTTTTTGGGTGTGCCGGCCTGCACAGAATCATCTGCAGACTTGGTGGTCGTATTAGAAAAACAAACCTCGCCAGTAGCCGGAGTAACGTCCGCAACCGTGCTGTCATTTGTACAGTTGTAATTAGCCGCACAAGCCGTGTTAGCTGTATACTGCGTGTTTTCTGCCATATAGTTTCCTCCAGAGTAAAATTACTGCCACACATTTGCCGCATATACCTGCGCTTCGGTGGCAAGCACAGTCTTATTCTCGGCCGTTACCGGTGTTTCTTTCTCCGGCACTAGCGGTGAGGTAGTAAAAGTTTTTGTCCCGGAGATTCTTTCATCGCCGGTCAAGCTGACCTTGCCTGCCATCGCGTTGTCGGTATATGCTGCGCTGGTAATTTCAGCGTTTGCAATCTCTGTTGTAGTACTACTAGTTACAGCAAGAAGCCGTGCTTCAATAGCAGTTGCCGCACCATCAAGCCGCGTAACGGCGGCGTCCGCTACTGCTTTAACCTGCGCTTCGGTAGCGATCACTGTAGGACTATTGCCTGCCGCCGTAGCTTTGGACGGCACTAGCGGCGAGGTGGTGAAAATTTTTGTCCCCTCGATAGTTTCGTTTTCCGTTAGACTAACCTTAGTGTCCAGCGCGTTCTCCATATCGCTCGCCCTAATAAGGTTCTGTGCTACTATTCCAGTGTACTTTTCTGCCATATCAGCCCCTCCCTTAATTCATGTGTAAACTCCGCTCACCAGCACATTATTGTTTTGTATACCTGCGCTTCGGTAGCAAGCACAGTCTTGTTCTCGGCCGTTACCGGCGTTACTTTCTCCGGCGCTAGCGGCGAGGTAGTAAAAGTTTTTGTCCCGGAGATTTCTTCATCGCCGGTCAAGCTGACCTTGTCTTTCAGCAAATCATCAACATTGGTTTTGTGATTACTGATGATTTCGTCAATCTGTTCCTTGATACTGTCTTCTAACCTCTCCACACTTTCCCGCCAACTGCTCTCAAGTGTATTAATATTTCCTATGACAGTGTTTTCCATTTTATAAACCTGCGCTTCAGCGGCGATCACTGTAGGATTATCACCTGCTTCTTCAGCTTTCTCCGGTATCACTGGCGAAACAGCAAAAATCTTTTCGCCAGAAATTTCTTCATCGCCGGCCAAGTTCATTTTGCTGTCCAGCGCGGCTTCTATGCTGTCAACACTGAGACTTTTTCCTCTCTCTATGCCTGAATACTTCGCCATGAATACCCCCCTGCGGCCGCCAGCCTGAAAGTTAAATCCCTATTTTTACCCCAACGCTCAAATTCGTAAGTACTTGACCAAAGTATACACCGCTTTTTGACTAATGTCAATAAATATATTTGACCAAACAACATATTATAGGGAGAAGCATCTATGTTCAAAAACAACTCCAGCCTCAGCGCTCCTCTGCGCCAGTCTATCGCCGCGAAAATCCGCGACCTGATGCGGCAGCAGGGCCTGACGACCGAGACCGCCGCGTTAAATATGGGACTGGAATATTCTAATTTTTATTACATAGTTACCGGCAAAAAAACGCCCAGATTAGAAACTTTAATCAAGATTGCCAATGGACTCAATGTGCGTCCAGAGCATTTTCTTAATGATTTGCCCCAGCCAAACTCCGCGGCCAAAATCAGCTCGCTTAAATTTAATATTCTGAAAGAAATCGACAAATTAAAATTGCCGGAGCAGGCTTTTTTGCTGAATGTCTTAAAACTTCGCAATGTTAAAAGTAAAATTTAAGGCTGATTTAGTTAGGCCGTCGCTAGTTTTTTGCGGCGGGTGCGGGTAGTTTTTTTCTCGGGCGTAAAAGTTAATTCCTGGTCCTGCAGGCCGATGCTCACTTTGCTGTTCTCCGCAATCTCGCGGGAAAGCAATTTGTCGGCCAGCGCGTTTTCCACCTGATCTTGAATGATGCGCCGCAACGGACGCGCGCCCTGATTTTCCACAAAACCTTTTTCCACCAAAAAACTCGCCGCCGCGTCGGAAAGCTCCAGCGCCATATTGTGATTGGCCAGGCGTTTGTTCAAATCCGCCAGCATAATACGGACGATCTTTTGCAAATCATCTTTGTCCAGCATGCGAAAAACTATCGTGTCGTCCAGGCGGTTTAAAAATTCCGGCGGAAAAGCATTTTTCAATTCATTCATCACGGTTTCTTTGATTTTTTCGTAACTTCTTTTGCTGCGGTCATCGCCGGCAATAAAACCAAAAGTTGTGTCTTTTTTCAGCGCCTGCGTGCCGACATTGGAAGTCATGATCACAATGGTGTTTTTGAAATCCACCTTGCGGCCGTTGCTGTCCGTCAAAACCCCATCGTCCATGATTTGCAGGAGAATATTGTGCACTTCCGTCGCGGCTTTTTCAATCTCGTCAAAAAGCACCACCGAGTACGGACGGCGGCGTACCGGTTCGGTCAACTGACCGCCCTCGTCGTGGCCGATGTAGCCGGGCGGCGCGCCGACCAACCGCGACACCGTGTGTTTTTCCGTGTACTCGGACATGTCGATGCGCACCATATTTTCCTGCTGGCCAAACATAAATTCCGCCAGCGCTTTGGCCAACTCGGTTTTGCCCATGCCTGACGCGCCGAGAAAAATAAAAGAGCCAATCGGCCGCTTGGGGTCTTTGAGTCCAGCCTTGCCGCGCTTGATCGCTTTGACCAAAGCGGAAATCGCCTCGTCCTGGCCGATGATGCGTTTTTTTAATTCTGTTTCCATAGCCAGCAGACGCTCAGCCTCATTTTTGGAAACCTGTGTAACCGGAATGCCTTTCCAGAGCGCCACAATCTCGGCAATATCCTCGGCGCTGACCACAGCTTTTTTGCCTTTGAGTATCACCCGCGCCGCCGCTTCGTCGATCAGGTCTATCGCCTTGTCGGGCAACTGGCGGTCAGTGATATAGCGCACCGAGAGGCTCACCGCCGCTTCCAGCGACTCCGGCGAAAATTTCACCTCGTGATATTCCTCATAACGGCCGATAATGCCCTGCAAGATTTTTAAGGTTTCCTCGCTGCTCGGCGGATCGACCAGCACGGACTGAAAACGCCGCTCCAGCGCGGAATCGTCTTCTATATATTTGCGGTATTCATCGAGCGTCGTCGCGCCGATGATTTGCACTTCGCCGCGCGCCATAGCCGGTTTGAACATATTGGCCACATCGAGCGAGCCTTCGGTAGAGCCGGTGCCGACCATAGTGTGCAGTTCATCGACAAACATAATCACATTACCGGCTTTTTTGACCTCGGCCAGCAGTTTTTTCATGCGGTCTTCAAATTCGCCGCGGTATTTAGTGCCGGCGACTATCAAACCCAAATCCAGAGTTACCACACGCTTGCTGATCAGATTTTTTGGCACTTCTTTGCGCAAAATGCGCTGCGCCAGGCCTTCGACAATGGCGGTTTTGCCCACGCCGGCGTCGCCGGTCAAGACCGGGTTATTTTTGGTGCGGCGGCTCAAGATCTGCACGATGCGCTCGATCTCGCGCTCGCGGCCGACCACCGGATCAAGTTTATTATTCATGGCCAGATTGGTCAGGTCGCGCGCAAATTCATTGAGCAGCGGAGTGTCCGCGGGCTTTTTGTACTCCGTGCCGGTAGTCTTGACCTCCGGCCCCAGCAGACTGAGTATGGCGTTTTTCGCGGCCAGTAAAGCGACATTGCGCGCGCCCAACACTTTGGCCACCACGCTGTCCGGATCGCGCAGCAGCGCCATGAAAAGATGCTCCACGCTGACCGAAGAATGTCCCAACTGCCGCGCTTCTTCCCAGGCGTAGCCGAGAGCGCGCTTGACTTGCGGTGTAAACGGAATATTGTCCGGCACGACCGGCTTGGCTTTGCTGGAAATTATTTCCTCCAAATCGTCGATCAACTCGTCGCGGTTGACATTTATTTTGGCCAGCACTTTGTTGATGATGTCGTTTTTGTCGGCAGACTCCAGCAGGGACAGCAGCAAATGGTCAGTGCCGAGCGAATCGCTGGAAAACTCCCGCGCCGTTTCCTGCGCGGCAATGATGATCTGTATGGCTTTTTCTGTGAATCTCGAAAACATTTACTCCCCCGAAAAAAGACTTCTTATTATTATAGCATAATCTAAAATGTTACCGCATATTTTTTCACCAAGCGGTACGGATTGTAAGAAAGCTTGGATTTACGCAGCCCCGCAATTCCCAAATCCTGCTCGCGGTTGATAAAAGTATACCTGCCGGACAGCGCCTGGCCGAGATAGTTGTTCATAAACTGCGCGACGCCGTCATAATTTTCATCAATTAATTCAAAATGTACGATTGCCGTGCGCGGATTTAACTCGCTGTACAAAAGCAGGCCGATCTCGGCGCGGCCGATTTTGACCAAAAAACCCTGATAAAGATTTTGCTCCAGACCCAGTTTCAAAACTTCCAGGGAAATCACGCCGACCTGCATGGCGGCAAATCTTTTTTCGGCAAAATTCAAAAACATTTCTTTTAATTCCGGCCGGTACGGGATTATCTCCGCCGGAGAATTATTGCGCAAGAATTTTTTTAAGCGGTTGCGTTTATCGGCAAAACGCGCGCCGCCGTACGCGGCAAAATCGCTGACTTTGTACAAATAATCAAAATTAGCGCGGTCTTCCTGAAATTTTAATTTCGGCGCGCCGGAATATTTATGCAGCAAATAGCAGACTTGCGCGTTCACGTAAGCTAGCTGGTGTATATTCAGCTCGCGCAGACGGGCAAAATATTTATCCAGCGCGGCGTCGGGAAGACTGCGGTACGGGCAAACCACGCCAAAAGGTTCTTCGGCCAAAGGATAGGCCGCCAGAAACAAAAAATCAGCTATCTCCAAAAAATAAATATTCTCGGCGTAAGTCCAAGTTTTTTCATTGGCCGCGGAAAACTCGCTGCCCATAAAATTGCGGCCGAGGACAATATCCTGTTCATATTTTCGCAGGAGTTTTTCCTCCGTGCCGTAGCGCACCAGATCGGCCGGTTTGGTGAAAAGCAAAGCCGCGCAGCGCGCCGGTTCGCAAGCCTGGCACTCCGGATCGTTGTGGTCAACAAACGGCGGATAAGCCGTGCGGACAAAGCCGAGTTTTTCAAAAAACTCCGGAATAATAGTCAGCGCGTAGATTTCGCGCGCCGTGTTTTCATACAGAGCAAAATGCGTCAGCGCGCGGCCATATTTTTTGCCGCGGTGTTCGGGCAAAATCTCCAAATAACCCAATTCGTATTGTCCGGTGTCGTGCCTGAGTATTTGCGTCCAGCCAACGATTGTGTTGTCCGAATACAGCACATAGGTTTTATCGACCGCGGTTTCTTTTTCCAGCCAGCCGATTGCGGGCGGCAGATTTTCTCCGCCGCGAAATATTTTTACCCCCAGCGTCATTTATTGCACGACCGCGCCTAAATTCGCCGATGTTACCAGTTTGGCATAACGCGCCATGTAGCCGGTCTTGATTTTCGGCTCGGGCTTTTGCCAGGCCTGGCGGCGCTTTTCCATTTCCGCCGCGGAAATTCGCGCGTTGAGCGTTTTCCCGGGAATATCGATCTCGATAATATCGCCGTCTTTGAGTAAAGCGATCTCGCCGCCGGCCATAGCCTCGGGAGAAATATGGCCAATCGACGCGCCGCGCGTCGCGCCGGAAAAACGGCCGTCGGTGATCAGCGCCACATCTTTGTCCAAACCCATGCCGGCAATAGTCGAAGTCGGCAGCAGCATTTCACGCATGCCCGGACCACCTTTGGGACCCTCGTAACGGATCACCACCACATCGCCTTTTTTGATTTTGCCGCCGGTGATCGCTTGATAAGCCGCGTCCTCGCTGTCAAAAACCCGCGCCGGACCGCTGTGCCGGAGCATCTCGGGAGCGACAGCCGATTGTTTCACAACCGCGCCGTCACGGGCAATATTGCCAAAAAGCGCGGCCAGGCCACCCTGCTCATGATAAGGTTTGTCGATAGGCGCAATAACTTTGTGATCCAGCGCCGGCCGGTCTTGATAATTTTCGGCGATAGTTTGGCCGGTCACTGTCAGCAAATCTTTATGCAAAATATTTTTCTTATCCAGCTCGTTCAGCACGGCCATTACACCGCCGGCGCGGTCGAGGTCTTCCAGATGGTCGGGGCCGGCCGGCGCGATATTGCAAAGATGCGCGACTTTTTCCGAAACCTCATTGATCAGATGCAAAGTAATTTCCACGCCGGCCTCATAAGCGATAGCCGGCAAATGCAGCGCGGAGTTTGTCGAACAGCCGAGCGCCATGTCCAGCGCCAGCGCGTTGTCAAACGCTTCTTTTTTTAAGATGTCGCGGATTTTCAGGTCTTTTTTGACCAGGGATACAATTTGTTTTCCGGCCTGACGCGCCAACTCGACACGCCGCGGACTCACAGCCGGAACTGTGCCGTTGCCCGGCAAAGCCAGACCCAGAGCCTCGCACAAACAATTCATGGAATTGGCCGTGAACATGCCGGAGCAAGAACCCGGCCCGGGGCAGGCCGCGCACTCGATAGCGTGAAATTCTTGCGCCGAAATCAGCCCTTGATTAAATTTGCCGACCGCTTCAAACACGGAATTCAAATCCAGTTTTTGGCCGCCGTGTTCGCCGGTCAGCATCGGCCCGCCGGACAAAACTATAGTCGGGATATTGAGCCGGCAAGCGCCCATAATCATACCCGGCACGATTTTATCGCAATTGGGCAGGAGAACTATCGCGTCAAAACAATGCGCCTTGCCCATAGTTTCGACAGAGTCCGCGATCAATTCACGCGAACCCAGCGAATATTTCATGCCCTCGTGTCCCATGGCAATGCCGTCGCAGACGCCGATCATGCCAAACTCCAGAGGCACGCCACCGGCTTTGACGATCTCCTCTTTGACCGCCGCAGCCAGTTCATTCAAATGCACATGGCCGGGGATAATATTAGTGTAAGCGTTGGCCACGCCGATAAACGGCTTCTGAAAATCCCCGTCCTGCAAGCCGGCCGCGCGCAGTAAAGCGCGGTGCGCCGCCCGAGCCGGACCCTGTTTCACATTGTCTGAATGCATAAAATCTCCTCTGTCCGCCGAGTTCTCAATAATTATCGGCGTATAATACACCGATACGTTAAAAATGAAAATTAACCCCGCCCTTTGCCCAGTTTTTGCAAAACCCGGGACATTACTTTACGGGTCTGTCTGTCCAGCCGGTTGTAATTTTTGAGCAGGTTAAACTCCGCGGCGCGGCGTTCCGCCCAAGCCGTATTTTTGGGCGGCATCTTGGCCAAATCCTTAAACCAGTACTCTATCGGCAATCCATAACGCCGGCTCAGCTTGACCAGCGTCGTCAGGCGGGGTAGCCGCCGGCCGTTGTATAAATTGTAAAATATGGAATAATCCAGATCCAAATCTTGCGCGGTTTCTTCGATGGTTTTGCCGCTTTTTTTCCGCAATTGTTTTAATTTTTGGCTAATCAGATGTTTTAATTCTCTGTCCGTAACATCTTTTTCCGCGTCCATAGAGACACAACCTTTCTAAAATTAATATATCTATTCCAAGCGATTATCTTTATAGTATTATCAGATAAAAATTAGTAGCATTTTGCTATAAATGTGCTATAATTACGGCAACAAATCTAAGGGGGTATTTTTATGGCAAGTAACTACACAGATACAACAGACACGGATTTTACAGGGGTAGTTGAAGGGGTGGCTTATAATATCGACACCGGCAAGCCGCTTTCGGCCGCGGGCGTGAGGAATGCCCTGCATACCAAAGAAAATGTGGCGAATAAAACAGTTACTGTAGACAGCAGTTCTACTGACGCGCAATATCCTTCGGCAAAAGCGGTGATGGCCGTTCTGAGCGACAAAGCCAGCAGCAGCATAACCTATAAATCCAGCGGCGGCAGCAACGCCCTGACCGCCGCTATGCTGCCGAAGCATACACATACTATTTATACCGACGCGACAAAAAATACTAACAGAACTTCCGATAAGAGTTTGACGGGCAGTTTTGGCGTAGATGACATGATGGTAAATGGTAGTGCGTATTCCGCCGGCGGGATATTGTCTTTGACAGACTACGCCTATGATGCAGGTTCGGATAACACTAACAAGGGAAAGGAAATGAGCATCGACGCCACACATGAACACACCGGCAACGCCAATAATGACAATAGCACAATTGCGGATACTAACACCAGCAATATGCCGGCTTACTATGCGCTGATCTATATTATGAGGGTAAGTTAAAGGCATCTTCCGGCTATGCTATAATTAATTAATGACTAAACTTGTTCTCGCCGCGGATCACGGCGGATTTGAATTAAAAGAAATTATCAAAAAATTTCTCGCGGAGCTGGGCGGCTATGCTGTCAAGGATATTGGCGCATATTCCGCGGAGTCCGTGGATTATCCAGAGTACGGACACAAAGCCGCGGCAGCCGTGGCGTCCGGCCAGGCCGAGCGCGGAATAATTTTTTGCGGGACGGGCATCGGCATATCCATCGCAGCCAATAAGACGGCCGGTATACGCGCCGCCAACTGTGTCAGCGAATACATGGCGGAAATGTCGCGCAGTCACAACGACGCCAATATACTCGCGCTGGGCGGCCGCATCGTCGAGCCGGAGTTGGCCAAAAAAATTGTCAAAATCTGGCTGGACACGCCTTTTGCCGGCGGCCGGCATGAGCGGCGCGTCAAACAAATCGGCTAAGCTTTTCGGGCGGCCAGCGGAATTTCCAGCGTAAACACCGTGCCTTTGTTTAATTTGGACTGCACAGCGATGCTGCCTTTGTGTTCTTCGATAATACGATGCACATCGGCCAACCCTAGGCCGTTGCCTTTGACTTTGGTTGTGAAACGCCGCGTGAACATTTTTTTGAGATTGCTTTTGCTGATGCCGCAGCCGTTGTCGCGTATAGTGATAACCGCCATAGCCCGGTCCTGGGCAGGCGCGGCGCTAATCTCGATCCGCCCTCTGCGCTCCGGCGGCATAGCCTCGATCGCGTTGAGCAGGAGATTGAGCAAAGCCTGCTGAAAAGCCGGCAGGTCGGCCAGCACCTGCAAATCCGCGGCAATATCCACCGTTATCTGCACCGCGGCATTTTGCGCCTGCACTTTGACCAGACTCAAAACTTTTTGCGCGACAGCCGCCAAATCCAGCGGCTGTATTTTAAATTCCGCGCGGCGGGTAAAACTCAAAATAGCCTGCACATTGTTTTCCAGATTTTGAATTTCCTCCTTGATAATAGAGCCGTGCTCCGCCCAAAATTTTTGTTTGTCCGGATACATTTCCGCCAGTTGCGCGAACATTTTGAGCGGAGTCAGCGGATTTTTAATCTGATGCATGATGTCCGAGATAATAGTGTTGGCGACCAGCTCTCTATTGAGCCGCGCCAGCTCAGCCACGCGCGCGGCGTTTTCGATAGCCACGGCCAGTTGCCCGGCCAAAGCCATTAACAAATCCTCGTCGAGTGCGGCCAGCGGACGTCCCGACGGCACATTGTCCACCGCCAGTATGCCCAGCGTTTTGTCGCGCGTCTGCACGGGCACAGTGTAATACTGCTCGGCGTTCAGCATTCTGACCAGATCGCTCTGGCGGGTCGCCCGCAGGAGCTTGGGTTTGCCGTCGCGGTACAAACGCCCAAAAACAGAAGTGTTTTTGTCGAGAGCGCGGCCAAGTATATTCTGCGGCGGCGCGCCGCACACGGCCACCGACACCAGCGTGTCATTTTGGTCAATAAAAAGAATGCCCCGGTCGACGCCCACGGCCTCAACGATGAGTTTAATAATATTGGCGTAAATCTCGCGAGTATTGAGCGTGGAAACAATTATCTGGGAAATCTCGGAAAAGGTCTGCAATTTTCGATTGGCCATGTGAAAATTATAACATTCGTATAATACGAAAACAATTCTTAACAGATATTCTATAATAATTAACATTTGCTTGAATGTATTTTTTTGGTAAATCCAACGATTTTAGCGCTTGACAAAATAGGAGAATATTATAAAATATATAAGAAATAATTATTTTATAATTTTATATTGTATTATAAATTATTTCTTGTTATAATTAATCAAATAAACAATTACTTATTTGATTAAGTAAAGAAAGCGAGCGGGTTATGAGCAAAATTTTGTATGTCAGCGATGAGCTGCATCAGAGTTTGAAATTTTTGGCGACGAAGCTGGGAATCACGATGCAGAACGCCGCCGACGAAGCCGTGCAGGAATGGATACGGTCGCGGGAGCGCGAGGAAAAACAAAAAGAAATATTGCTGGGGCGCATTGAGCAAAAACTCAGCGCTGACGAGCGAAGGCTGCTGGAAGCCCTGCTCAAAAACCAAAACCATTAGCTTATCCTTTTTTCGGGGGGAAAAAGGATAAAAATAAAAAGCCGGTCCGTGTGGCCGGCTTTTTTTTAGCTCCGGCCAGAGTATTTTTGTCCCCAAGCAAAGGCAAATGTTGTATAATTGATACAAAGCAGAAGCCGCGGAGGTGTTTTGTATGCAAGCATATGAATTTAGTTCCACAGTAGACGATGGAGTAATTCATATCCCCGAACAATATAAAGACAAACTTTCCTCTTTTGTTAAGGTAATCGTTTTTTCCAATTCAATGGCTGACCGCGCCGTCAAAAAGAATTTTTCGGCGCTGAAATTGCAAACTAAAGGCTTTAAATTTAATCGGGAAGAAGCTAATGAAAGATAAGGCTTTTATTGACACCAATATTTTTGTTTATTTGTATTCCAGCGATGAAACAACCAAACAAAAACAAGCATTCGCTGTTTTTGAAAGATACGAATGTCTAACCAGCATGCAAGTTCTACACGAATTCAGCAATGTTTGTGTGAAAAAACTAAAAATGCCAGTTGAAAATATTAAACTGGCGCTAGATGAACTGCTAAACGCTTTTGCGGCAGTCAGCGTTGACGATGAGATCATAAAATATGCTTTGGATTTGCATAAAAAATACGGCTTTTCTTATTACGACTGCGTAATGTTGGCTTCTGCTTTAGCTCACGGGTGTAAGTATTTCATTAGTGAAGACTTAACCGACAAACAAGTAATAGAAAATCAATTAACCATTAAAAATATTTTCGTTTAAAACAAAACGCTAAATCTCCAGTTCCAGCACCGCGTCCGCATCGCTGTGGTGATTGCTCCAAGTGTCCAGCCAGGTCATGGTCGAGTTTTGCCAAGTACAGTCCGTAATTTCCGGTACAGGCTGATGTCCGACCACCTGAATGAGTCCGGAAAGCCAGTTTTCCGGTCTGGGTAAATTGGTGTGTTCGTCTACAAATTCTCTTTTGTCCGCCCAAAAAATACTGCCATAATCTCCAGCGCCGAGACGATACCAAGAAGCTTTGCAAAAAATCTCAGGCTCAAGCAGAAATCTATAATTAAGCATACGAGCGTAATCCGTCCCCTCGCTTTGCAAATCGTTTTGCCAAAACCTCTTGTGCAAACCGGCATGCGTAAAAAGATAATTCTTCTGCTGATAAGCCGCTTGAAAAAATTCGTAATTGCTTTTGAATAGTTTTTGCAGCGTCGATCTGTAATTACTTGTGTGAAGACCGACATATTTAAACACGTCCGGCAGAAAATAGGCCACATCGTGATTGCCCCACAGTAAAACAATCTTATCTTCATAATTTTTTTTCAATGCCAGTAAATCATAAAGATTGTATACAATTTGCATTTCAGAGATTTCGCCATGTGAGTCGACATAATCGCCCAAGAAAATAATTTTGTCCGCGGAAGTGTCTAAAAGAGTTTTCCATCTTTCTGTGCCGTGTAAATCGCCAAAAACCTGAAGGCGCGACTGCGCGACGATTTTCAAATAAAACATAATGGAGTTTCTCCCAAGGTGTTGATATAATGCGGTAGCCTATCTCGCCTACGGCGAGGACTGTACATTATGGCAGAGCGTTAAGCCGGGTTCTGTTTTTCAGGCGATCATTTATCTAGGCCAGCCGTCGCCGACTGGCTCAAGCAAGCAACCCGGGACTGCTCACGAGGCGGGCGCTCTCGTCCTCTATTTGCTCTTGCTCCGCGCAGAGTTTACCTCTTTTCACTATAGCGGACTTGCGTCCCTATACATCGTCTCTGTGGCACTAGTCCTCGCCTTACGGCCGCAGTCGTTTCTCCTGACGGAGAAGACAACTGCCGCCCACGGCGGACACCCGTTAGGTGCTGCGCTGCCCGCAGGAGCCCGGACTTTCCTCGGCGGCCGATTAAGCCGACGCGATCGTCTCGTCTGCCGGCGGTAAGTATAGCACAACAGCAAATATCCGCTGGGCTATTTGTGGTTTTTGTCGTACAGATACAAACCGCAGTATTCCGCAAAACAGACCGCCAGCGCGCCGCCGGCCGCTAAAATTTCAGGGACGCCAAGACGCAGAAGCCAGATCAAAAGCCCGATTAAAGTGAACAGCGGCAAAAAAATCATTAAAAGCAGCATACGCCAGAAATAAGCTTTATCGCCAATAACCTTGTCCGGCTTTTCCTGACAAAGCCGGCAGCCGCCGCAATTTTTTAACATTGATGCACAAATTGTTCGGCGGCTTTGAGCAAACGCGCCACTTCCGCGTCGCTGGCTGCCTCGCAATAAACGCGCAAAAGCGGCTCTGTCCCCGAAGCGCGGAATAATATCCAGCTCTCGTCCGCAAAATGCACTTTAATGCCGTCAAATTTTTCTTTGTCTTTCGCCGCTTTGCCCAAAAAAATCTGCGGCAAATCTTTTTCCAGAGCCTGCATAGTTTTTTCCTTGACCGCATTGTCCAAATGCAAGTCCAGCCGGTCGTAACAATGCGCGCCGAAACGTTTTTCCAGATCAGCGTAAATCTGCTCCAGCGGTTTTTGTTCCTGCGCGGCCAGTTCGCAGAGATACAGAGAGTTGAGTATGCCGTCGCGGTCGGGAATATTGCCGGAAGCCGAATAGCCGCCGGACTCCTCGCCGCCGAGCAACACGCCGCCTTTGAGTATTTCCTCGGCAATATATTTGAAACCGATTTTGGTAACCACGATTTCCCGCCGCAGCTCCGCGGCCAGTTTGTCCAGGAGTTTGGTGTTGTTAAAAGCATGCACAAGTTTGCCGGGCTTGCGCAGATTTTCCGCAAAGTGCCGGAATAAAATCGAAAAAACTTTTTGCGAATTGATAAATTGTCCGTCGCTGCCGCAAGCTCCGTTGCGGTCGGCGTCGCCGTCCAGGATCAGGCCGACGGCAAAATCTTCACCGGCTTTTTTAATAGTATCTCTAAAATCCGGCACATTGTAAGCCAGCGGTTCGGGATTGAAGCCGCCAAATTTGGTGTCGCGCTGATTATTGATCTCCACGCTATCTATGCCGTGCCGCGCCAGCAGGCCGGAAATATAGCCGCTGCCCGAGCCGAACAACGGGTCAATAAAAATCTTTAAGCCGCTTTTTTGAATTTTGGCAAAATCCACGCGCGCTTCTATGTATTTAAAAAATTCCTCCTGGGGGTCGTGCAGTTCAAATTTGCCGCCGGATTTGCGCACGGGGTTTTTGTCCAAAAAAGCCATGATGCCGTCGGTCGTCTCGGGAAAAGACGAGCAGCCTTGCGGCTCTTTGACCTTGAAGCCGTTGTACTGCGGCGGATTGTGCGACGCCGTGATCATCACACCGCCGGACAGTCCCTGCTCGCGCACGACAAAAGACACGACCTGCGTCGGGCAGGCCTGCGCCGCCAAAACCGCGCGGCAGCCATTGGCCGCGATGACCTCCACGACTCTCTGCGCGAAAACTTCCGAATCGGCGCGGTGATCGTAGCCGATAAAAAAACCTTTGTCCGCCGCGCCGTTATTTTGATAATAGTCGCTGTAGGCCTGTGCCACCCGTTCGACATTGGCCAGTGTGAAATCGCCGTCCATGGTGTCGCGCCAGCCATCCGTGCCAAATTTTACTGTCATCGCCTCTCCTTTGCTTGAATTATTTCCGGCAGCAAAACAAAATCCACCTGCTCATTATATTTGTTCAGCAGTTTTTTTAAAACCCTTTTGGTTACCGGCCGCGTGCTGTGGCAAATCGCCACGACAGCGCCGCGGCGTCCGGCGATATTCACCGCTTCGGCAAAACGCCGTGCGATATACTCCTCGGTCTGCGTGCCGTCGAGAAAAATATTGTTGCGCGCGGCCGGAATGCCGTGCCGCCACGCGGTAGCCTGCGCGCGCGAATTTACCGTCGTATTGCTGTCCAGAAAATAAATATTTTCCCCGCGCTCGCTCAAAATCCGCATAAAACGCTCCATCATCGCCGCGTCCGCGGACAAAATCGACCCCTGATGATTGTTGAGGCCGGCGGCCTGCGGCACAGACGCAAAAGCTCTATCCAGCATTTGGCGGATATTTTCCGCCGAATAGCCGCTCTCAATGCGCACTGGATAGGCCTGTCTATTGCCCAGAGGAGTCCACGGCATGTGGATCAACACCGCATGGCGGCCGGACGCGGCTATCGCCGCGGCGGAAGCCGACGAATAAGGCTGTGCTGGTATCACGGCAAAAGTTAGAGCATACTCCAGGGCGGCCAGAGCTTTAGCCTCGGCCAGCGAATAACCGACATCATCGATCACGACAGCCATTTTGGGTTTGGCCGCCGCCGCAATCGCTAAAAGAATTAAAAATAAAATCCAGCCGGCAAACCGGAGGCGTTTGGCCATTATTATTTTAGATTGCGCAAATATTTAAGCGCATACTGTAATTGATCGTCTTTATCCTCGCTGTATTTATAATTCGGGTCTTTCAGCGCGGCTTCTATCGAAGCTGTCGGAATTTCCACCACGTAATTGGGCGAAATGCCGACTTTGTTAATATCCTTGCCGTCAGGCGTCAAATATTTGGCCACTGTAACCAAAATCGCCGAGCCGTCGGAAAGCGGACGGATATTTTGCACCGAAGCCTTGCCGAAAGACTGCGTGCCGATCAGCGCGCCGCGTTTATTGTCCGCCACCGCGCCGGCCAAAATTTCCGAAGCGGAAGCCGAGCCGCCGTTAATCAAAACGACCAGGGGTTTGTCCGGCCATTGATAATCCACGCTGACCGTTTGAAAAGTTTCTTTGTTGCCATAGCGGTCGACTGTATGCACAACCTCGCCGCCCGGCAGGAAAATCGAAGAGATCGCGATAGCCTCGTCGAGCAGTCCGCCGCCGTTGTTGCGCAAATCCAAAATCAGGCTTTGCAGACCCTGCTTGTCCAGCTCTTCCAGCGCGTCCGCCATTTCGCTGTAAGTCTGTTTGCTCTCAAATGTGTTCAGCATGATGTAGCCGATCTTTTTTTCCGCGTCGAGCATTTTTTTGCGGCTGACGGACTTAATCTTGATATTGTCGCGCACCAAAACATATTCTTTGGGCTTTTCATTTACAGTACGCAGGATCAGCAGCTTGACTTTAGTGCCTTTCGTGCCGCGAATCAAAGACACCGCCTGATCCAGCGACATATCTTCCGTGGATTTGCCGTTGATTTCCAGAATTTTATCGCCGGATTTTAAACCGGCTTTTTCCGCCGGCGTGTCCTCGATGGGCGCGATCACGGTCAGCGCTTCGTCTTTCATGCCAAGCTGTATGCCCACGCCGGCAAAATTGCCGTTGAGATGCGTCTGCATTTCCTCATAACCTTCCGGGTCGACAAAACGGGTGTAGGGGTCTTCCAGCGAGCGCAGCATACCGCGAATCGAGCCGTAAATTAGTTTGTCATCTTTGACTTCCGGCTCAATATACTGCGTGCGGACAATGCCCAGCACCTGATACAACAGCCCCCAGGTGGCTTCCGAACGCGCCGCGGTCAAGATTTGAATGCTGAACCCCAGCGCAAACGCTACCGCGCCGAAAATTACGGCGGTCGATAATTTTATTTTTTTCGGTCTGGACATCGGCGCTTATTCTAACACACTATTGCGACGGCAGGTACGGCTGGGGGTCGGTGGTTTCGCCGTTGATCCTGATCTCGAAATGCAGATGCGGGCCGGTCGCCACACCAGAACTGCCGACCAACCCGA
Organism: Candidatus Termititenax aidoneus; assembly: GCA_003864455.1. Classification (GTDB taxonomy): domain Bacteria; phylum Margulisbacteria; class Termititenacia; order Termititenacales; family Termititenacaceae; genus Termititenax; species Termititenax aidoneus. Next base: position 29,218 of record BGZN01000013.1, read on the forward strand.
TCACCTGGCCTTTGTTTACTTTGTCGCCTTCTTTTACGTTTTGCTGGGAAAGATGTCCGTACAACGTGGCAAAACCCTTGCCGTGATCGATCACAATCGCGCGCCCGTAGCCGCCGTGCCATTCGGACAAAATCACCACGCCGGAATCCGCCGCCTTGATCGGAGCGCCGGTCGGCGCCGCGATGTCCATACCGCTGTGCGTCCGCCATACTTTGAAAACCGGATGAAAACGCCGGCCGTACTGCGAAGTCAGGACGCCTTTGAGCGGCCAAATATATTTGCCAGTGCCGCGCGCTTCCGAGGGGCTGCTGCGCAAAACTTTTTTGATCATATCTTCGATTTCTTTAGAATTTTTCAACAGCGTGTCTTCACGTCTTTCATAGGCCAGCCGCTGGGCGCGCAAAGCGGAGCTGATTTGCTCTTGTTTCTTGGCGCGCTGTTCATAAAGCGTCTTTTGCTGCTCAATGCTTTTTTTCGTGGACTCTATTAATTTCTTTTGATATTCCAGATTTTCTTTTTTGCCGAAAATATCCCGTTTCAGCGCGCGCAGCTCGAGAATATTTTTGCGGTCCTGTGCCAAAATCTTGCGGTAATGATGGGCATTGTCGGCCAGAGCTGAAAAAGATTTGTCGCTCAAAAGCAGCGTCAGCCAGCCTAAATCCTGTATCTTGTACATTTCGTGGACTCTGGCTCTGGCCGCCGCCAAACGCCTGGCGTATTCGGTATTGCGCGACTCCAGCTCAGCGCCGGTCTGCTGCAGCTCCGCGGTGTGTTCCCGCAAACGTTTTTGATTGTAGTCCAGCGCGTTTTTAACCCGCGCAATATCGCGGTTCAGCAAAGACAGGTCGCGCAGCGAGGCGTTTTCCTGGATTTTGGTCTGCTGGATCAGCCGCTGATTGCGCCGGATCTCCGCCTGCAGCCGCTCTAATTCACGTTGTTTTTCAAAAACACTCTCCGCCGCGCCAATCGTCAAAAGAAAAATCAGGCTCAAGAAAACTTTGCGGAAAAACAAGTTTAACCCCTTTAGTAGTAGTGCCGAAGGCCGGACTCGAACCGGCACGGGCGTTTAAATTCCCTCAGGATTTTAAGTCCTGTGTGTCTACCAATTCCACCACTTCGGCAGCAGTAACAGCCTTGTTCATCTAAATTTATCCACGTCGTAACAACTGGCTGTTACTGCTGCGCGGCTAACGCCGCGCACCTGCCACAGCCAATACCTACAATCAACTCATCAAACGTATATAGTCAGGGGCGCAGGATAAATCCTGCGCCCCACCCTCGTTTTCACGAATACGCCTTATTCTTCCTTGTGCTTCTTTTGTCCCTTGCGCCGCAAGCCCTGCCGGTACTGCAAATTGCGCCGCACATCCAACTGTACTTCCTCGCTGGTCTTGAGAAAATTGTGGATCAGCTCATCGAACGAGCCGGGTTCAAAACTCTTGCGCTTGCCGTCCTCGGAGCGCGGAGCATGCCGGAAAACCGGCGCCGCCGTCGTGCTGGCCTGCTTGATCGACAGATCATATTTGCCTTTATTGTTTTTGCCCAGAACTTTGACCGTTACTTCTTCGCCGAGCTTGATAAAATTTTCGATATTCGTTACATAAGTGTTGGCGATTTCCGAAATATGCACCAAACCTTCTTTGCCGTCCGGCAGTTTCACGAACGCGCCAAAACTGGTGATGCCGGTAACCGAACCTTTGAGCAACTCGCCCGCGGAGTATTCCTGCGGCTGCGGATTTTCCGTCTTGTTTTCTTCTGCCATTGCGCTAAACTCAATCCTCCTCAACTATCTTATACGCTGTTTCGCCCGGACGCGCCAGCCCCAGTTTGTCGCGCGCATTCAATTCGATAAAAGCGGCGCTGCGCGCCTCGGTCAATTTGATCTTCAAATCCCGGTTTTGCCTGAGCAACTCAGCATAACGCGACTCCAACGCGGCATAACGCTGCCAAACCATCTGCCCGCGCCAATAACCCCGCGCCAACTCAAAACCAAAATACAAAACACCCGCCGCGGCCAAAAACATCAGCCAGCGTTTGCCCGCAGATCTGTCTAACATTTAAGTTTATTATAACAGGGACATTTAGAGAACGCTACCTAACCCCAAACCGCCGTGCCTGGCTTGTTTTGGCCAGCCGCGCTGACCGCTGTCGTCGAAAGCGCTTTTTTGCCGCCAAACGGCAGGAGAAAACAACCTAAAACCGCCAACGCCTGAAAATTTTTGATAATGGAATTTCTTCTTGTTTTGTCTATTTTTTTGATCATAAAATCTCCTCCCTTTAGCACTATATTATTGTAGCATACTCGGTCAAATTAGCCTAATTCCAAACAGCGCCGGTAACACCGCCCGGCGCATGGATATCACCAGTAACAGTTATGGTGGAGCCATACATACTCCCAGTGGTATAAAGTTTAACGTTACTAAGCCCTTCTGGTGCGCTAATTGTGCCAACTCGGACATTGCCGGAAACAATTAAACCGCTTCCAGAACCCTTACCATATTCTTTGTAACCATCGCCAATTTTTAATAAGCTACCTTTAGAATACAAACCTCTCACACCATGAGCATACGGCGCGGCGGTCAACTGAACTAGCGGTTTGAGCAAATAAGGAGATGAATCACCGCCATTTTTTAATGTCTCCCACCTCTGCTTATTAGAATCACTTGTCATATAAACCCTTACCCAAATATCGTTATAATTAGCAAGCTTGGCAAAAGCGTCAGGCGGCAAAGTAATTTTTGTCGCATATATACCGTTATAAACTCTAACTGACCGTACTAAATCTTCACTATATATGACATCTGTGCTGTTATTGGTAGCCTCAGTATTGCTGCTGCAAAACTCAAATCCCATATACACAGTGCCGAAATAAGGCCGTCCCAAATAATCTGTAAAGTAGCCTTGAAATTGGAAAGTATTATTGGTGCTCGGAGGAGTAGTCGCCAACGCAAATAAAAAACAACTCAGCATTAAAATAAATATTATAATTTTTGTATAACGCATATTTACTCCCATTTACTCCCATTTAACATTATAGACTTTATCCCCTGTAATAGTGCCCCCACTGATGTTGGCAGCCTGGAGAGCAGTTGCTCCGGCTGCATTTCCGCTTACATGCAAGGCATAGGTATTATTAGCAGCATCTTTGCCGATGCTAACTTTATAGCCGCTTGCGACGGATAATCCACCTGAATTATCTGCAGAATAACTACCAATACCTAAATTACCCTCAGGTGAGATATGAACACCTCTGACCTTGAGCGCCATGGGCACTCCGAGCAGATGCACACGCGGCTCTAAACGATATTTTAGAGTACTATTATCACTCTCCTTGGCATTGAATATTGCCGAATTGTCAACACCACCACCCTGAGCCAAATAGATCTCCAGATAAATATTATCCTGCGCCATAAGCGTATCCATATTTTCAGTAGTAAACTCTAGCTCCACCGTATAAATGCCATTATCTATGTTAGCACTGCCAACATGAAACGTTTTTATCATCTCTGTACCATTCTGGGAAACATTAAATATCTTTACACCTACGGACAACTGTCCTGTATAGCCGTAGCCGTCAGAGCCTCTAATATTTCCTTGAAAAACCAATTTATTGTTCCACGCAGGCAAAAAGGCTGTCAGCAACAGGCTTATGAGCACAATATTTCGTAAATAGCGCATGAAATCCCCCTCAAAAGTATAACACAAGCCGTTTTTTATGTAAGTATATCGATGGGGAGTCAGACTATCATGTATCGATATTTTGTGTTCAATGTGTTTAAATACGGCCATGTCCGAAGCCAAAAAATTCAAAGACACGCTAAATCTGCCCAAAACTGATTTTCCGATCCGCGCAGGATTGGCCGCGCGCGAGCCGGAAATCCTGCGGGAGATGACCGAGCAAAATCTTTACGCTAAATTATTAAAAAAAAATAAGCAAAAAAAATATGTCTTGCACGATGGTCCGCCGTATCCCAACGGGGATATTCATCTGGGGCACGCGCTGAATAAAACGCTCAAGGATATTGTCAATCGCTACATGGCCATGACCGGCCGCGCGACGCCGTATATTCCGGGCTGGGACTGCCACGGCCTGCCTATCGAAACGCAATTATTAAAAGACCTGAAAAAAGCCCAAAAGCCGATCCCGGCCAAAGCGGAATTTCGCCAGGGCTGCCAGGAGTACGCGCTGGGCTATGTGGAAAAGCAGCGCGAGCAGTTTCAACGGCTGGGCGTGCTGGCCGACTGGGAAAATCCTTATCTGACTTTGCAGCCGGAATACGAGGCCGAGACGCTACGCGCCTTTAAAGAGTTGGCCGTCAACGGCTATGTCTACAAAGGCAACAAACCGATACACTGGTGCATGGAGTGCCAGACCGCGCTGGCTGAAGCGGAGATCGAGTACGCCGAGCACAAATCGCCTTCTATCTACATGAAATTTAAATTGCTCCAAACTACTGACGAAAAATTAAAAAACGCCAGCTTGATAGTCTGGACAACCACGCCGTGGACAATGCCGGCCAATGTCGCCGTGGCGGTCAATCCGGAAATGAATTATGTGGTTTGCGAGGCGGTCACTTCGACTCCGCTCAGTGACCGCTATGTCGTGGGTGAGGCGGCTTCGGCCGGCGCTTCGACAGGCTCAGCCACCGTTGAGGCCGAAGCCGCCACCGCCGCCGCCGCCACTTCGACTCCTTTCGGCTGCGCTCAAGGCAAGCAGTTCAGCGGCCGCTACGTAGTAGGTGAGCCGCTGGCCGCTAGAGTTTTTCAAGAACTGGGGCTGGAGTACAAGATCACCGCCGTGCTGACCGGCCAAGAGCTGGCCGGCTCGGTCAGCAAACATCCGTATCTCGACCGCCAGTCGCCGGTCGTCTGCGCGGAATACGTTACGGCGGAGGACGGCACTGGCTGCGTGCATATCGCGCCCGGCCACGGACAGGAAGACCATGCCATCGGCTTGAAGTATGACTTGCCGGTCTTGATGCCGGTCGACGAAAAAGGTATTTTGACCCAGGAGGCTGGACAATTTGCCGGACTGAAAGTAACCGACGCCAACGCCAAAATCATCGAGCGCCTGCGCGAACTCGGCACATTGCTCAAGGTGAAAACTATCACACACTCTTATCCGCACTGCTGGCGCTGTAAAAATCCGGTTATTTTCCGCGCCACTCCGCAGTGGTTTGTGGCCATGGACAAAACCGGCAAACACGGCGCGATACGCGCCAAAGCTCTGGCCGCGATCAAAAATCAAATAAAATGGCTGCCGGACTGGGGACAAAACCGCATTTACACCATGATCGAAAAAAGGCCGGACTGGTGCATTTCCCGCCAGCGTTCGTGGGGCATACCGCTGCCGATCTTTTACTGCGCGGACTGCGGCGAGGCGCAGTTTGCTCCGGAATTTTTTGACGCGGTAATTCAGCAGGTGCAAAAAGAAGGCTCGAATGTCTGGTTTACTAAAAGCGCGGCGGAAATTTTACCGGCCGGACTGCGCTGTCAATGCGGCGGCCAAAAATTCCGCCAGGAGACGGACATTCTCGACGTCTGGTTTGAATCCGGCGCTTCACAGGCGGCGGTCTTGCGCCAGCGTCCGGAATTGTACTGGCCGGCAGACCTGTATCTCGAAGGCTCGGATCAACACCGCGGCTGGTTTCATTCTTCGCTGCTGCTTTCGATCGGCTGTTACGGCGAGCCGCCGTACAAAACCGCGCTGACCCACGGATTCACTGTCGATGACAAAGGCCGCAAGCTTTCTAAATCGCTGGGCAACACTGTCGATATACAAAAAACCATTAATACTTTTGGCGCGGACGTCGTGCGTTTTTGGACAGCGTCTGTGGATTTCAAAAACGATTTGGCCGTCTCGGATTCGATTTTGAAACAGGTGCAGGAATATTACAGCAAGATCCGCAACACCTGGCGGTTTATGCTGTCCAATCTGTCTGATTATCGGACGGCAGAGCAAGCCGAGCTGCTGCCGGTCGACAAATGGATAGTCTCGCGCCTGCAGGGTCTGGTCGGCGAGATCAACAACGCTTATCAGAATTTTGATTTTCACCGCATTTGCCACCGCGCGCATGAATTTTGCGCCAATGATCTGTCGGCTGTGTACCTCGATCTGCAAAAAGACAATCTCTACTGCAACGCGCCGGACGCGCCGGAACGCCGCAGCTGCCAGGAAGCGCTGAAAATAATTCTGCTCACGCTGGTCAAATTATTAACGCCGATTTTGGCTTACACCTGCGAAGATATTTATAAGCACATCAAACAAATCGCGCCGGAAGAAAAAGCGGAATTTGTTGTCCTGACCGATTTGCCGCAAGTCCGGCCGGAACTGATCGACAAAGCTTTGGAAGAAAAATACGCGCGCGTTTTAAAAATCCGGGACGAAGTGTACAAAGCTCTGGAAACCCAGCGCGCGGAAAAAGTCCTGGCATCTTCCACCGAAGCGGCGGTAACCCTCTACGCGCCGGCGGAGCTGGTCAAAGATCTTACGGCCGCGGAACTGGAAAATTTCTTGATCGTCTCGCGGGTGGTTATTCAAGCCGGCGCTTTAAAAGCGGAAGTCCGCAAAGCCGCCGGCGAAAAATGCGTGCGCTGCTGGCGGTTTTTTGAAAATCTGAACGCTGACCAAATCTGTCCGCGTTGCGCCGCGGCAGTCAGCGGCTCAAGGTAATTACAAGCCGCGCAAAATATAGTAACATTATTTCATGCTGAAAAAACGAATCCTGGCCGCGGCGCTGCTTTTAAGCTGCGCGCTGTTTTTGAATGGTTGCAAAGTCATGACCGCTATCCGCAATGCTTTGCGTTTCGGCGAAGTAACGGAATTTAATTACGGCGTGTCCGCGCTGCAATATTTGCCGGATATAGATCAGCGCGCCAAAGTCTGGCGGCGCGACGCTTATCTTTTTGCCATCTCCGAAGCGGAGATCGACGCCAGCGGCAACAGCAACAAATGGGCGTATCTTTTTTATTCGCCGGGCTCTGGCAAATCGATCATCTACACTTACGACTCCGGCTACATCGCGCAAAAAGAAACTGTGCTTTCGCCGCTCAATCCGGTGCTCAATCTAAAAATCGACACGCCGACCGCGCTGCGCAAAGCCACGGAAGCCGCCCGCGCTTTTATCGAAGAATCCGGCACAGTAACCAGAGTAATCTCGCTGATCGGTCCGCCTTACGACACGCGGCAAAAAACGTCAAAATGGCAGGTGATTTTTTACGGCAGCAACAAAAAATATGCCGTGGTGCTCGACGCGGAAACCGGACAGGCGCTCAGCAAATAGCGCGCGGCAATTTGTATTTCTTAAAAATCTCGCCCACTAAATGAAAAGAGCCGGCCGCGGCAGCCGGCACTTGCAGACGCGAGGCTTCGCGCGCGGCCAGACGGCAGGCGGACGGGACATTGGGTTTAATCACCGCGGGAATGCCGCAGGCGCGCGCGGACGCGGCTATTTCGGCGGCCGGGAAAGCTTCTTCACGGCGTGACGAAGGTAAAGTAACGGCGATCAATAAAACGATTTGTGGTTTCAAAACAGCCAATATTTTTTTTAAATTTTTGCGGCGCATTAAACCAAAAACCAAAATTTTAGGCCGGACAGTTTGCAGTAAATTGGCAAAGGCCTGCGGATTGTGCGCCACATCGAGATAAAACGGCGGAGTGTCCAGCCATTTTTGCAGGCGGCCGGGGAAGATAGTTTTTTGCAGGCCTTTCTTGATCAATCCGGACGGCAATTTTAAAAGCCGCAAAGCTGTTAGGACGAGTTGTTTGTTGTCCATATCGGAGATTATTTTTAATTTGATTCCATATTTAGCCGCTCGTTTTTTTATTACGGCCATGACTTCTGGTTTTTGCCGGACTGTCGCCAGCGGCGCGCCTTTTTTAATAATGCCGGCCTTTTCTGCGGCAATTTTTTTCAGGCTCACTCCCAGCACAGCCTCGTGATCGTAATCGACCGGCGTGATAATCGTCAAAACAGGCCGGCAGGCATTGGTCGCGTCATATTTGCCGCCCAAGCCGGTTTCCAAAACCGCCAGCTTGATCTTTTGTTCTTGAAAAAAAACAAAAGCCATAGCTGTCAGAATCTCAAATTCCGTGATATTCCGTACCCGCTGTGCCGCTTTATTGACCTGAAAAAATATTCTGGCAAAATCCCGTCGGGAAATTTCCCGGCCGTCAATTAAAAAACGTTCGGTATACTCGACCAAATGCGGCGAGAGGTATGTCCCCACTTTGTAACCGCATTCGCGCAGAGCATTCGCGGCCAGCAGCGCTGTCGAACCTTTGCCGTTCGTGCCGGCAATATGCACGGCTTTGATCTTGCGCTGCGGTTCACCCAGCAAAGACAATAATTCTGTGATACGTTCCAGCCCGGGCTTGATGCCGGCAAAACGCCTGTAACGCTCCAGTTTTCTGACTGTCCAAAAATATTTAAGCATCGAAAAGTTTAGCGAGAGTTTCGACATCCAGACCGCAGTCCTGATAAAGCTGCTCGACAGCGCCTTGTCCGACAAAATTATCCGGCACGCCGCAAATAATGTGCGGCACGGAAATTTTTAATTCCGTTAGGGCTTCCGCCACCGCCGCGCCAAAACCGCCGCGCCTTGAATTTTCTTCAACAGTGCATAATTTTTTAGCTTTTTTAGTTGTGGTCTGCAATAATTCTTTGTCCAGAGGCGCAGCAAAACGCGCGTTGACCACGCAAATATTCCGGCCGGTCTGTTTGGCGGCTTTGACCGACTGCGCGACCATAGCGCCGATTGCCCAAACCGCTATTTCCGCGTCCGCCTGGCCATACACGATCTCGCCTTTGCCCAGCTCCACGTCCCGCGCGTCCCGCTCCGCGTCCCAGAACAACGCCTTGCCGCGCGGATAGCGCAGCGCAAACAACCTGGAGCAGGACAGGCCAAATTTAATTAAATCCTTTAATTCATTGGCGTCCTTGGGCGCGGCTAAAATCAAGCCCGGCACAGTCCGCAAAAACGAGAGATCAAAAACGCCGTGATGCGTCGGGCCGTCAGCTCCGACCAAGCCGGCGCGGTCTACCGCCAAAAACAAAGGCAGTTTTTGCAAAGCCGCGTCATGAATTATCTGATCGTAAGCGCGCTGCAAAAAAGTGGAGTAAATAGCCGTAACCGGCTTTAGTCCGCCGGCGGCCAGACCTGCGGAAAAAGTTACAGCGTGTTCCTCGGCAATGCCCACATCAAAAAACCGCTTGGGATATTTTTCCGCAAAAGCGCTCAAGCCAGTGCCCTCCGCCATGGCCGCCGTAACTGCGCAAATCTTTTTATCCCCGGCGGCTTGTTTTAATAATTCCTCGCCAAAAACTCCGGTGTAAGAACGCTCGCCCTGCCGCAAATCTCCGGTCTCCAGAGCAAAACCGGACACGCCGTGAAAACGCGACGGCTCTTTTTCCGCCGGCGTGTAACCTTTGCCTTTTTTGGTCAGCACATGCAGCAGCACCGGCCGGTCAAAATCCTTGGCGTATTTCAAAGCGGCCGCCAGCAACGAAATATTATGTCCGTCAAGCGGACCAAAATAAGTAAAACCCAAATCCTGAAAAAAGCCGGCCTTCTGCCGTTTGGCCAGTTCGCGGATAATAATGCCGCCGGTGCGGTTAATCAATTTGTCCACGGCCAGACGCAGCGGCCGGCCGATTGCCGGCAAAAGCCCCAGCATAAACTCGGTTTGTTTTTTCAAGCCGCGGTAAATATTGGACAAGCGCAGCTTGGTAATCATCTTGGCCAGCGTGCCGACCGGCTTGCCGATAGACATGCCGTTGTCGTTCAAAATAATCACAAATTTGCGCAGATTTTGCGCGTTATTCAGCGCTTCAAAAATCAAGCCGCCGGAAAACGACCCGTCGCCGACCACGGACACCACGGCAAAATTTTCTTTTTGAATATCGCGCGCTCTGGCGATGCCGACAGCCGCGGACACAGAAGTCGAGGCATGGCCGACAGTCAGCGTGTCGTAAATAGATTCCTCGCGTTTGGGAAAACCGGAGACGCCGTTGTACTGGCGCAAGGTGCTTATTTTCGCCAGACGCCCCGTCAAGATTTTATGCGCGTAAGCCTGGTGGCCGACGTCCCAGATGAGTTTGTCCTGCGGCGTGTCCAGCACGGCGTGCAGTGCGATTGTTAATTCTACCGCACCCAAACTTGAGGCTAGATGTCCGCCGTTGGCGGAAACAGTCTGCAGGATTTTTTGCCGGATATCTCCGGCTAATTGCTTCAATTCGTGGAGCGAATATTTTTTTAGGTCGCGCGGATCGGAGTAACGCTCTAACATAATCAAATATTATAAATCAGATGATAGGCAAACGCTAAAACAATGCCGAGCAGACCGCCGAAAAAAACTTCCAGCGGCGTGTGGCCGAGCAATTCTTTCAAGCGCAGCTCGTTGATTTTCTTTTTGGTGAAAAAATCCTGCATGAGCATATTCAGAATAGCCGCTTGTTTGCCGGCGGCGCGGCGCACGCCGGCGGCGTCATACATTACGACCATGCTAAAAATCAGCGCGATTGCAAAAGTTTTGGAACTCCAGCCGTCAGAAAAACCAATCGAAGCCGCCAGCGACAGCACCATCGCCGCGTGCGAACTGGGCATGCCGCCTGGCTGCACAAAAACTTTGAAATTAAATTTGCGGTTGCGCAGATAATAAAAAAATATTTTTAAAACCTGCGCGGTCAGCATCGCCAGCACAGCGATGCGCACATGTTCATTGAGCGTTAAGCCGCACAGCATATTCACTAATTCCGTCCAAATTCTAGCCAGCATTTAATTTTTCCTTTCCAGCAAATATTGCGCCATAGTCAGCAGGAGATTTTCTTCGCCGAATATTTTAGCAGATGCGCAGGCTTTGTTGGTTTCCGCCGCCAGCAGTTCCGCGGCCTTTTCCAGCCCCAGCAAAGTTACATAAGTTACTTTGTTACCGCCGGCGTCTTTGCCCGGGGTTTTGCCCAGAGCTTCTGTTGTGCCGGTCGCATCGAGAATGTCGTCCTTGATCTGAAAGGCCAGCCCGACTGCGTCCGCATAATCCCGCAAAGCCTGCCGTGTCGCCGCGTCAGCCTGCGCCAGACACAGCGGCGCAGTAACCGCGTACTTGAGCAGCGCGCCGGTTTTCCGGCTATGCATTTTTTGCAATTCCGGCAAAGTCCTGACCGCGCCGGATAGATCCAGAGCCTGGCCGCCGGCCATGCCGTAAATGCCGGAAGCCGCGCCCAGATTTTTTATCAGCTCCAGCGCGCTCTCCGGCGGACAATCCCTAGCGATAATCTCGTAGGCGTAGGCCTGCAAAGTGTCGCCGGTCAAAAGCGCGATCGCTTCGCTGAATTTTTTGTGGCAGGCCGGCTGGCCGCGCCGCCAGTCGTCATTGTCCATGCACGGCAAATCGTCATGCGCCAGCGAATAAGAATGCACGATTTCTAGCGCGCAAGCGGCCGGCAAAATCTCCGGCTCGGCCACGCGCAGCAATTCAGCCGCCGCGAGCATCAGCGCCGGACGTATCCTTTTACCGCCGTTGAGCACGGCATAACGCATGGCCTCGGCCAATTCCTGCGGAACATCCGGCGGAAAAACCAGATAATTATTTAAAGCCTTTTCGATGACGGCTGTTTTTTGCGTCAAATAAGCGGCGAGTCTAGGCGGCAAAATTTGACTCCTCAACTTTGCCGTTTTTTTTAGTGATTGCCTTGACTTCTTTTTCCACGCCTTTTAAATAATCATGGCATTTTTTGGTCAGCGTCAAACCGGCTTTGTACAACTCCAGCGCCGCATCGAGCGTTTTCTCGCCGGACGACAAGTCCTCCACGATTTCTTCCAGTTTTTTTAAATCGGTTTCAAAACTCATAAATCTCCCGTACCTCGGCGTCAGCGCGGCCATCGCGCATACGGAATGTGATTATATCATTTTTTTGCACTTTCTTTACGGACATTATCGGCCGGCCGTCTTTTTCCACCAGCGCAAAACCGCGTTTTAAGATTTGCAGCGGATTGAGATCTTCCAGCCGGTCGGCCAGATAACGGCAGTTTTCTTTAGCCTTTGCCAAAATCCTTTGCAGTAATTCGTCCAGTCTCTGTCCGCCATAATCCAGCTCTTGATATTGATCGGCCAGCAAACGCTCCAAACCTCTCTGCAAAAAATCCGCCAGACCATCGATTTTTTGCCGCAGCTCCATTTTGTCCGGCACGAGTAATTCCGCCGCGACCGACGGCGTGGCCGCGCGCAAGTCCGCCGCAAAATCCGTAATCGCAAAATCCACTTCATGTCCTACCGCGCTGACTGTCGGCAACCGGCAGGCCGCCACCGCCCGCGCCGTCTCTTCAGCGTTGAAAGCCTGCAAATCTTCCAGCGAACCGCCGCCGCGCGCCAGCACGACCACATCGTAACCACCGACTTCCTGTGCAAGATTGAGATTTTCAATAATGCTCGACACGGCCGAACCGCCCTGCACCAGAGTCGAATACAAATGAATTTCCAAACCCGGATCGCGGCGTTTGGCGACCGTGATAATGTCATGTATCGCCGCGCCTTCCGGCGCTGCCAGCACAGCGATTTTCCGCGGATAGGGCGGGATTGGTTTTTTGCGTTCCGGCGCAAAAAGTCCTTCTTTAGCCAATTTTTCTTTCAACAGCTCAAAAGCGCGCGCCAGATCGCCCAAACCCGCC
>BGZN01000014.1 GCA_003864455.1 Candidatus Termititenax aidoneus
ATAATATAAAAAAACCATTCGTGTTTTATCCAGCGCAATTTTGGGCGCACAAAAATCATGTTTCTATAATTGAAGCGCTTGCTTGGCTGCGTGATACAAAGAAAATAGTTATTTATGGTTATTTTGTCGGATCTGATAAAGGTAATTTGGAATACGTGAAGCGTATGCTAAAAAAGTACAGTTTAGAAAATCAGATTTTTATTTTGGGTTTTGTGGAGTATCCGGCGCTTCGCTATTTGTATCAAAATGCTCTGGCGATGACCTATGTTTCACTTATGGGACCGAATAATCTGCCCCCGCTGGAAGCAGCCGTGCTGGGCTGTCCTGTAATAGTATCAAATATACCTGGACATCTTGAACAGATGGAAGATGCCGGTTTTTTTGTGGATGCCTTGAAACCACAAGATATTGGCGCGGCTATTCATCTTTTGTATAATGATTCTATGGCTAGAGAAAAATTGATTTCCAAAGGCACAAAACTGGCTAGAAAATATAAGAATTATTCTTATTTTAAACAAATGCTGAGGATAATTGACGAATATGTTTTTTGGCAAAAGACTTGGGTGGATTAACTATGCCGAAATTTTCCATCATTACTGTTTGCAAAAATAGCGAGCAGACCATTGAACGTACTATCTGTTCTGTGGCGGAGCAAAATTTTAAGGATTATGAATATATTATTGTGGACGGCGCGTCGACGGATAAGACATTGGAGCTGGCAAAAAAATATAAGCGGCACATAAATAAAATAATATCTGAACCAGATACTGGCATTTACGAGGCCATGAATAAAGGCATTAAACTGACGCAAGGAGAATATTTACTCTTTCTTAATGCGGGCGATCTGTTTTTGCATGAAAATATATTAGATATTGCATGTAATGAACTGCAAAAAAACAGCAGTGATGTTTTTTATGGCAATGTTTTGGTGCTGGATAATAAAACCGGCCGAGCTTATATCAAACGGATTGGATTAACCAATAGGAGAAAATTATTTACTTACACCATTCCGCATCAAGCTGCGTTTGTTGCCAGAACAGCTTTTATTAAAGCGGGATATTATGATGAGACATTGCGGATTGCCGCGGATTACGATTGGTTTCTTCGAGCTATTCTTAAATATAAATGCACTTATCGATTTTACGATTTTATCTGTTCCATTTTTTATACAGATGGGATAAGTAATGCCGTTGGAGAAATGCCGGCTCAGGTTGTGGAGCGAAAATTAGTGCAAAAGAGATATTATAATTTTATAGAGAGAAAATTTTATAATAACTATATTAGCCGAAAAATAGTATCCTTGGGCAGGGGTTTTATAGATTTTTGTGTTGGTTGTGGTCTTGGCTCTTAAACTTATCTTGGGTGTCCTGGTTTTAATGATTTTTCAGCAATTTCTTCCAGGGCAGCGCAATATTTTTTTAAGTAATCATGTATCATCTCCGGAGCTGTGTCCAAAAAACAATTTTGGGCTAGAAAAGTCCGATATTTTTGCTCATCTGCCCAAAGTTCTTTTACTTGTTTGAGTGTCTGTGTATTGTTGCTGTTTGGCTCGAACCACAAGATAACTTTGGGGTTGATAATGTTGGGTTCCGGATCGGGACTGTAGCCATTGTAAATGGGGATACAGCCAGCGTGCAACGCCTGGAATAATTTTTCGGTAACGTATCCATTGCCATGGGAGTTTTCCGGGCAGATATTAAATTTGTATTGACGCAGGTAAATAATTTTGTTATCAGCAAATACGGTTTTTAAACTGTCGTCATTATGCAATAATTTTCCAGGGCAATCCACCTGGCCAATACTAGATAGAGTATTATGTATCTCGGCGCGTAGATTGTTTTTATTGTCATGACTGGCTACCAAAGCACAAAATTTCTGTCTCTTCCCGCTATTAGTATTCCAAAATTCTTTCAACTTATGTCTAATTTTGTCTTTGGACGAGTAAGGGTCAAAAAAATACCATAACCACAAAGGCAGACGTAAATAATTTTCTTTTGCTAAAAAATTAAAACCTAGGGACAACTTAATCTGATCTAATCTAGTCTGATCTGATACATAGTCATTGTATTGCTTATAGCTGTCTACTCTTGAATTGCCGCTGACATTTTCGCCAGTATAAAATATTTTATATTTTGCTCGAGATCTTTCAATGACCTGCCTACGGCCAAAAACGGAAAAAAACTGAATGTCTGCAGGAGCATAATGAACAATTTGATATTTTTGTTGCGCCTGAATAAATGTTTTAAGTAATGGTTTTAAGAAAAAAGTTGTTTCTGGCGGCAGTTGAGGCGGTTCAAACCAGAAATTTGTAAAACGGATTTTCACCGCTTTGTTAAAGGCTGATGTAAATTGTTCTGCCAAAGAATTTAATATGCGCACAGCATAGCGGACCAATTTATTAAAAAAAGACTTAATTTTTGTTTGCAGCATATTTTAGGTGCATTATACATTTTTTGGGGCTGGTATAGATAGTTAGCATTTACCAAGTATTTATGTAATCGAATTTAGTGTATAATCTAAAATAATGCTTAAAAAACAATCACCTAAAATTTCTGTGATTATTCCGGTTTATAATGTTGAGCGGTATCTTGCTCAATGTTTAGAAAATGTTATCTATCAGACTTGCAAAAATCTGGAAATCATCGTAGTAGATGATGGCGCTACGGATAATTCTGCCGAGGTATATTCTTATTATGCCAAATTGGATAAACGGATAAAAATAATCAAGCAAACCAATATGGGATTGTCTGTGGCTAGAAATACTGGTTTAACGCAAGCTACCGGAACATATATTCATTTTATGGACAGTGATGATTATTTAAGTTTGGATTATTATGAAAAAATGCTGACCAATATGTGTCAGACAGATGCCGACATGGCTTGCAGCGGCCTTTACAGTGATAGAGTGCAATCCTTTCTTCTGGACAACAATGTTATCCTAACTACACTGGAAGATAAATTAAGACTTAATAAAATGGGCTCAGGAGTGTGTAAATATCTGTATAGAACTGCTTTTCTGCGGAAACATGAGTTGCAATTTGAATTTGGCCGCTTGGCGGAAGATATTTTTTTTACAATACAAGCTGTATATTACGCCAATAAAATAATTACAGTGCCAGGAGTTAAATATTATTATCGATACAATCCGGTTTCTATTATGAATAATAATAAGAAAGCTGTTAAACTCAAAGAAGACATGAAACATGCCAGACAGCTAGTTCAGAGTTTTGCTGAAAAACATAACTTTGCGCAGTTGTTTAAATTGGCAAAAGAATATGATAATAAAACCTGTGACAAGGTAGAATATAGACTTTTTGCCACAATACCATTATTAAAAAAGAAAGTATATGCTAATAAAACCAAATATTATTTATTTGGGTTAATTCCTTTTTTGTTAGTAGATTAATATATTTGGAGCAACAATAGAGTATTTCTGGCAGGTTTCCAAGACTAGGAAACCAAATAATAACAAATACAAATGTTCCTAATTGTCTAGCCTGTGTAGTATACTATATTTATAATTATCTTGGGGCAGGATGTCTAGCGGATTAGAGGAAGAGTTGTTTTTTTAGACTGGTTTAGCGCATTTTGTTAAAGCCAATTGCGTTTTTGGGTGCTTATGTATAACTATAGTTAATAATTTATTTGTTGGTTTGTCGGATTAAGATATGGAGAACGGATTGGCTGTTTGGAAGTTAACAATGAATATTCTATTTATTTCTCGTCTTTACCCCGCCTATCCTGCTCAGCCTGTGGACGAGACCTCTTATGCGCTGCATTCTTTTGCTAAAGAATGGGTAAAGGCTGGAAATATTGTGCAGGTTATCCGGCCGTACTATGCGCCGCATAACACACGTAAATTTGCGAAAGTACGTACTGGATTTAAGCAGATAGATAATGTTCCTGTTCAAGTGGAGCATTTCTGGCGCGTACCGAAAACCAATCAGATTTATTATTTCCCTTTATTCCGGATTTTTAATTTGTTAAGATTTCGCAAAATACTTTCATCTCTTAAAGAAATTAAGTATGATGTGGTTGTCGGACATATGACGGACAGCTTTCTGATCGCCGCGGAAATAGCAGACAGATTAAAGCTGCCTTTAATTTGCGGCATTCACCAAAACGACACTTTGGAACATTGGCAATCATTTTTTTGCCGCAAACTGATTAAAAAAGTTTTGGCAAAATCCGCCGCTATTGCCTGCCGGTCTAATGTTTTGTTGTCCAAAATGGCAAAATTGGGTCCGGCTTATTCCGCCAAATTGTTTTTGGCACAGTCAGGCGTGAATGCTTCTTTGATTTTGCCGGAGCCGGAATTCATTTCTAAAGCCGTTTCTGCGGCTAAATATCGATTTGTGTCCGCTTGTGTTATGCGGGATACTACGAAAAATATTCACATCAATCTCGCAGCGCTGGCGCGCTTAAAAAATATTGACTGGCATTACACTGTCATTGGCGATGGCGAGGACCGAGCGCGGTTGGAGCGTCTGACGGCTGAACTCGGCTTGCGTCAAAGAGTGGCTTTTACCGGATTGTTGCCTTCTGGAGAAGTGCAGCGGTATTTGCGCGCCGCGGATTTTTATTTGCTGGTCAGCGCGCCGGAAACTTTTGGCTTGACTTATTTAGAAGCGCTGGCGTCCGGACTTATTGTGGTAGGAGCTAAAGGACAGGGTATAGACGGAGTGATTGTCGATGGGCAGAATGGTTTTTTGGCTGAAGCAGGTTCGATGGATGAGCTGTATCGGGTTATTGTTAAAATGATTAACCTGACAGCTAAAGAGAAAAAAGAGATTTTAAAAAATACATATTCGACTATTCAGTTGTATACTGAAGATAAGCAGGCGGACAAATATTTGGAGCGTATGAAGTATTTTGTTAATAAACTATAGGAGAAAACTGTTGCAGTCTAGCGTACAGAGATTTATATGTTAACTATTAAAATCCCGAATAATTTTCAGCCTGAACGCCAATACATAATAGATGTAATATTTGGCCATTTTTTTGCTGTAGATTATACAGTACAAACTGCTGGCTGTTCTGTATCTGAAATAAACACTGCCCGGGGAACACTTGTTTTGAATGATAGTTTTTTTGCAGCGGCGGCGGGCGCTTATATTAAGCGGGAGTATTTGCCCGAAGTTAAATATTATCGGGGGAATTTTATTCCCGAGCCAGATTTGCCGGTATTGTACGGAGAACCGGAAATAATTGTGCGGGACAAGTATATTGACTGCCGGATAGACATATTTGCCGCTGTGTTTTTTATGTTGGCGCGCTGGGAAGAATGTTTACCTGCTCCAAAAGATATTTACGGGCGTTTCCCTGCCACCAAATCCGTAGCTTGGCAGAATGATTTTTTGCGCCGGCCGGTGGTTGCAGAATGGCTGGAGCTTTTGTGGAATTTATTGCAAAGGATTGCGCCTGAACTTCGGCGCAAAGAAAATAAATTTCAATTGTATATGACGCACGATGTGGATAAATTGGAAAAATGGCCGGAAACCAGTCTACCCAAAGAATTATTAAGAGCTGTTCTGGGACGGGCGGAGCAAAATGCCTGGTCTGTACTGCTCAGTTTTTGGCAGGCTAAAAAAGATATAACTAAAGATCCTTTTTACACTTTTCCGCTGCTCAAAGACAGTCTGCTCAAATATAACCAAGTAAAGGCTGTTTTTTATTTTATTGCCGGAGGCCATACGCAATATGAGCGTTTTTATGATATTCAGTCGGAAAAAATAAAAAATCTGCTTCTCTTTTTGGAAAATGAGCGGGTAGAATTTGGCCTGCATCCGTCTTATGTCACTTTTGATAATGCGGCCTTGCTCTCTGATGAGTTGGCTTGTTTGGAACAGGTTATCGGCAAAAAAATAAGAGAGTCCCGCCAGCATTATTTGCGTTTTGCCGCGCCTGCAACTTGGCGGCATCTTGCACAGTGCGGAATTGAGATTGATTCTTCCGGCATGTATGCTGACAAAGAAGGTTTCCGTTTCGGCACGGGCGCTGTTTTTCCGGTATTTGATGTAGAGCAAAGAAAAATTCTGCCTTTGCTGGAGCGTCCTTTGCTTTATATGGATCAGCGCGATTATGAATGCGGCGGTTATCAGGGCACGGCGCAGAACGGCGCGGAAATTTTTGAGATTATTCGGTATTGCCGGAAATATAAAACAGACTGCACCGTGCTTTTTCATAATAATGTCCTGGAATCTGCGGAATACAAAAAAACTTATTTTGAGGTTCTCAAATGTGCGGAATAGCAACGATTATTTCCAAACATTCGGAGGCGTCCGCTGGAAGCCTGCGGCAAATGCTGGAGCTTATCAAGCATAGAGGGCCTGATGATACCGGAATTTTTATCGACGGACGGGTGGCCTTGGGGCATAATCGTCTGGCGATTATTGATCTCTCTGCGCAAGGACATCAGCCGTTTTTTTACCAGGATAAGTATGTGCTGATTTTTAATGGAGAGATTTATAACTATCTGGAATTAAAACAAGAGCTGGAAACAGCAGGGTATAAATTTAACACGCAGACAGACACTGAAGTAATTCCTGCGGCGTATGATTACTGGGGTACAGACTGCCTTCAGCATTTTAACGGCATGTGGTCATTTGTGCTGTATGATAAACAGAGCAAAAATATTTTTGCGGCGCGGGATCGCTTTGGCGTCAAGCCTTTTTATTATTCTGAAACCGCGGATTGTCTGGCCTTTGCTTCGGAAATAAAACAATTTACTTGTCTGCCGGGCTGGACGCCGAAATTAAACCGCCGACTGGCCTGGGAGTTTCTGGTTTTTAGTGGACTGGATCATTCTCCCGAAACTTTTTTTCAGGACGTATATCAGCTGCGCGGCGGACAGTGTTTACAATATTCGGTTTCAGGTAAACGGCTGCAAATAAAGACCTGGTATGATTTAGCAGCCAGAGTGAAAAAGAATAAAGTTTTTCCTCAAAAGCGGCCCCAAGAGTATTTGCGGAGATTTCAGGATTCTGTGCGTTTGCGTCTGCGTTCGGATGTCAAAGTCGGTTCTTGTTTGTCCGGCGGTCTGGATTCTTCCTCGATAGTATTGACGCTGCACAATATTTTGCAAGAGCAGCGCAAACCGGATATTCAGGAAACAGTTTCGGCCTGCGCCAAATATAAACAATATGATGAGCAGGAATTTATCGACGAAGTTGTGGCAAGGTCTTCCGTAAAATCACACCGCATTTACCCGGAGTATGCGGCTTTGCTGGCAGATTTAGACCAAATTATCTGGCAGCAGGATGAACCTTTTGACTCTACTTCTGTTTTTGCGCAATGGACTGTTTTTGCGGAAGCCAAGCGTAATGAATTGACTGTAATGCTGGACGGACAGGGGGCGGACGAGCAGTTGGCCGGTTATCACGAGTATTACGGGCGGTTTTTTGCGGGTTTGCTGAGACGAGGCAGGCTGTTGAGATTACGGCGCGAACTAAAAGCTTATAAAAAACTGCACGGTTACACTAATTTTAATATTTTGAAACAATTTGCCAATGACCTGCTGCCGTATAAGCTGAAAAGATTTTTTAAGAAACTCTTAAATAAAGAGCGTTTGGACTGGCTTAATGTTTTGGAAAAACAAAAAAGTGTCTATGAGCAAAATTTTGGTTCAGTGCAAAAGGCGGGACTGGCGCAGCTGCAATACACTAATTTACCACGTTTACTGCATTATGAAGACCGAAATTCTATGGCGCATTCCATAGAAGCCAGAGTTCCTTTTTTGGATTATAAGTTGGTGGAGTACACAGCCGCTTTGCCGGATGGCTGTAAGATACGCGACGGTTACACTAAATATATTCTGCGGGAGGCTATGCGGAGCGCTTTGCCGGAAAAGATTTGCTGGCGCGCGGATAAAAAAGGTTTTGTTACTCCTGAAGAAATCTGGTTTAAAGAAAATTCGGCAGCCTTGCGCGTTTACTTGCTGCAGACTGTGAACTTGGCCAAAGGGCTGATAAATGACAAGATTGTTGCTATGTATGATGATTTTGCTGCCGGCCGAGCCGTTTATGATCCGGTCTTTTGGCGGGTGATTTGTTTTGGCCGCTGGCTGCAACTGTTTCAGGTACGAGTTTAATGTACTATAATAATAATCGTATATATTCTAGCCAAAGTTAAGGATAAATAATGACAGAGCCATTGCGTTTTGCTTTGATAGGGTGCGGGCGTATTGCCTATAGACACGCGGAAATTTTGCACAATCAGATACCGGAGGCTGAACTGGCGGCTGTTTGTGATATAGCAGAAGACAAGGCTCGTAAGTATGCGGACAAGTATAAAGTGCCTTTTTACACTGACTACCGAAAAATGCTGGAAAAAGAAAAGATAGATGTGGTCAACATTTTGACCGAATCCGGCAATCACGCCAAACATGCTTTGAATGTTATGGATTATGGCAAAAATGTTGTGGTGGAAAAGCCGATGGCGCTGAAATTAAATGATGCTGACGCCATGATTGAAAAAGCGGATAAAAAAGGGTTGAAATTGTTTGTGGTTAAACAGAATCGCTACAATTATCCCGTGCGCAAACTGCGCGCCGCTGTGGAAGAAGGACGCTTTGGTAAATTGGTTTTAGGCACGGTCCGGGTGCGCTGGTGCCGCGACCAAAAATATTATAATGAAGCTCCTTGGCGCGGTACTTGGGCTATGGACGGCGGCGTTTTTACCAATCAAGCCTCACATCATATAGATTTGCTGGAATGGATGATGGGAGAGGTGGAATCTGTTTCCGCCAAATCAGCCACCCGTCTGGTTGATATCGAAACAGAGGACACCGGCGCGGCGGTTTTGAAATTCACCAATGGTGCGCTCGGCATTATTGAGGCCACCACCGCGACCAGGCCAAAAGACCTGGAAGGCTCTATTTCTATACTTGGTGAAAGGGGTTCGGTGGAAATTGCCGGTTTTGCCGTAAATGAAATGAAAACTTGGAATTTTGCCGAGCAGCGTCCTGAAGACCTTGATGTGCTGGCGGAATACAGACAAAATCCCCCCAATGTTTATGGTTTTGGGCATTTAGAATATCTCAAAGATGTTGTGCATTCTATCTTGCACAACAAACCTGCTCCTGTAGATGGCAGAGAGGGACGTAAATCTATTGTATTAATCAATGCGTTGTATGAATCTATTGAGACCGGCCAGGATATCAAACTGCATTTTCATCCGGAAAGATCCAGGCTGGGGCAATGAAAAATTATAAAGTCTATAAGAATGTTAAACTTGGCAAAAATTGCCAAATTGGAGATTTTGTCATAATTGGCCTGCCTCCTGCCGGCAAGAAAAATGGAGAATTGCGCACCAGCATTGGCGATAACGCGATTATTCGTTCGCATACTGTTATTTATGCCGGCAATGTGATCGGCGTTGATTTTCAGGCTGGACATCATGTGTTGATCAGGGAGGAGAATAAAATAGGCGAAAAAGTTTCGATAGGCACGAACACAGTTGTGGAGCATCACATTCGGATTGGCAATGGCGTGCGCACTCAATCGTCTTGTTTTATTCCAGAGTATTCTACTTTGGAAGACGGAGTCTGGCTCGGTCCCAATGTTGTGCTGACCAATGCCCGGTATCCGCGTTCTAAAAATGTAAAGAAAAATTTAAGCGGTCCTGTGCTGAAACAAAACGCCAAACTTGGGGCCAATGTAACTGTCCTGCCCGGTGTAAATATTGGCGAAAATGTTTTAATCGGCGCTGCCGCGCTGGTAACTAAGGATATTCCAGCCGGTGCAGTCGCTTACGGCGCGCCTGCGGCGGTAAAGAAAAAACTTAAAAATCTGAAAGAGTATTAGGCATGAAAATTCCTTTGGTCAATCTGGAGAGACTGCATCAAGAATTACGCGCGGAAATAGACGCGGCTATTGCGAATGTCATAAATTCTAGCCAATACATAAACGGCCCGCAGGTTAAAGAATTTGAAAAAAACTTTGCTCTGGCCAGCGGCCTAAAATATATGATCGGCTGCGCTAACGGCACAGATGCTTTGGTGGTGCTGTTAAAAGCTTTGGGGCTAGGCGCCGGCGCGGAAGTTATTGTTCCGACGATGACTTTTATTGCCACGGCGGAAGCGGTGGCTGCCGTCGGCGCTCAAGCGCGTTTTGTGGATATTAGAGAGGACGATTATTGTTTGGATTTTAACGCTTTGCCAAAAGCAATTACAGCCAAAACCAAGGCGGTGCTTGCGGTCAATCTGCACGGCAATCCGGCGCACCTTGCGGAATTAAGAGATATTTGCCGGCGGCAGAAAATATTTTTGCTGGAGGACAGCGCTCAAGCTCATCTGGCTAAAATAGAAAACCAGCCTGTCGGCAGTTTTGGCCTGGCGGCTACTTTTTCTTTCTTCCCTGGGAAAAACCTTGGCGCTCTGGGAGATGCCGGCGCTATCGGCACTAATGATGAAGCTCTCGCTGTGAAGCTAGCTAAACTGATCAATCACGGCCGCTTGAGTAAATATGAGCATGACGTGGAAGGCTACAATATGCGCTTGGATACTCTGCAGGCCGCAGTCCTGGACGTTAAGTTAAAATACCTTGCGGATTGGACAGAAAAACGCCGAGCCAGAGCCGACCGTTATGCTAAATTATTGTCCGGCCTGCCGGTGATTTTGCCGTATAAAAAAGAGAATATATACAATGTTTATCATCTTTATGTGATTCGGGTGAAAAACAGGGATAAAGTATTGCAGTATTTGCAAGAGCATGGAGTGGAGGCAGGCATTCACTATCCGCTGCCGCTGCACCTTCAGCCGGCTTATAAATATTTGGGTTATCAAAAAGGGGATTTTCCAGTCGCTGAAAAATGCGCGGAGGAATTTTTGTCCCTGCCGCTTTGTCCGCTGCTGACAGATGAAGAGCAGGATTATGTTGTACAAAAGCTTAAGGAAATATTATGAGAGTGTGGTCGATTTTTTACGGCAACCTAGCGCTTAACCAGGGGCCGACAACACATTTTACAGAACTGGCCAAAGGACTGACTAAATCTGGAGTAGCTATAACCGGTTACGCTCCAGCTATTGGCCGCTACAAAGGGTTAAATGCTAATTTTCAACTCAAATACACGCCAACCTTAAATCTGCCTTTGGTGCGGGTGGTTGTTTACGATTTATTTTTGTTTTTTCGCCTGCTGTTTACTTTTCCCAAACCAGATATTTTTTACGTACGCGTGGCGTATTTTTCATTTTTTACGCCGCTGCTAGCTAAACTGTGCCGTAAAAAATTGGCGTTGGAGATCAATGGTTTTGTGGTCGATGATGTGATTTCCAAAGGCTGGCCGGCGCCGCTGCGCTGGATTTCCATAAGCTGTGAAAAATTTTTGCACAAGATTGCAGATGCTTCGATTATCGTAACAGAGACTATTTATGAAGCGGTGCATAAAGCTTTTCAGATTCCAAGACAGAAACTTTTTCATATTAAAAACGGCGTGAATATTGAACATTTTAAGCCGCTGGATAAAAATGCCTGCCGGACGGCTTTGGGGCTTGATCCAGATCGGGAGTATGTTGGCTATGTCGGTTGCTTTACCGGCTGGGACGGGATAGAACATATAGTGAGGGCTTTGCCGGAAATCCAGAAGGATTTTCCTAAAGTTAAAGTTTTGCTGATCGGCGATGGCAGCCATAAATCTTTGGTAGAAGCGGAAGTCCAGAAGCTAAATTTGGCCAATGAGGTTATTTTTACCGGATCTGTAGCTTATGAGGATTTGCCAAAATATTTAAATTCTTTGACTGTGGCGGTTGCTCCTTACGGTGGCAGCGATTCCATAGAAACACGCAACAACAAAGGTTTATCTTCTTTGAAATGCTTGGAATATACCAGCGCTGGTTTGCCGACAGTTGTCGCTGATATTCCCGGCATGGACTATATAGCCAGTAAATCCGGTTTGCTCATACCGCAGGGCGATGAAAAAGCTCTGGCGGAGCAGGTAAAAATACTGCTGGGTGATCCTGTTTTGCGGGAAAGATTTTCTAAATCTGGGCGGGAGTATGCGGTGCGGCATTGTTCTTGGCAAGCGGTAGCAGACAGAACAAAAGAAATATTTGAGGAGTTAACCGATGAAAAAAATTAAAAAAGCGCCTATTTTGGGACATATTGCCTATTCCGTTAAAGGCTCGTACGGCATTAACGTTTTAGAGCCTAAATATTTGGCCTACCGGTTTAATATTTTTAAAAATGTTACCCTGAAAAGTTTTCAGGCACAGACAGATCAAAATTTTAATATAGTGCTTCTGCATTCCGCGCAGCTGCCTCAAGAGTACAAAGACAAATTTAGCAAATTAGAGCAAGAAAATATATTTTTGCATAATAATTATGTTGACGACTCTCAGCGTAGCAAAGATGAAGTTGCCGCTTTTGTAAAATATGCTGATGATATTGCCATCGATTTTACTATAGACAATGATGATGCTGTTCCTGTGGATTTTATAGCCAAGCTTAAACCTTATTTGCAAGAAGCTTATCTTAGTCATGTGCTTTCTATTCCCAAGGTGTCCACTATCCAGCGTGTAAAATGGGATGTTTTCCTAAAACAAGACAATTATGAAATAGTTAATTCTATCGGTTTGGCTTTGGTTACATCCAGGAAAAATTATAAGTCTATCTATACGGCGGGTTTTCATTCGCAGGTGCACACGAAATATCCCGTGGTTCTGCTGCTGGGCAGCGGCGGGATTCGCACTATTAACGGCCGTAATGCTGAAAATGAATTGGATTTTTTGCCCTGCTTAAAATGTTCCGGCGCGCAATTGAGAAAAAACCTTAAAGACAGCGGTTATGCGGAGTTTGATTTTTCCTGTCTGGCTGTTTGCCCTGAACGGCAATGGTTAAATTTTCTGATTAAAGGAATTAAATTTATTTGGCGCAGGATTTTTTCGCGCAATAATCGGCAGATTTTTTACAGGACGGTAAAATAGCTTGAAATATTCTCTAAATGTTAGATACTATACAGAATACGACGGATAGGACAAAAAGAATTTTTGAGGGATTGAAATCTTAAAACCAACTTGTGCATATAGACTAAAAAATATAAAATACAAAAAAATTATGCCGGATAAAAACTTCATCCTATCTTTGATAATTCCTTGTTACAACGAGGAACGAACAATCACCGCATGCCTTGAAAAAGTGCGTGCTATAGCTGAAGGGCAGGATTTTGCCCTAGAATTAATTGTGGTTGACGATGCTTCCACAGACGGCAGCCAGAGGGAATTGCAGGCGATTGCCAAAAAATATCCAGAAATTAAACTATTAAATCATACGCGGAATCAAGGCAAAGGCGCGGTTTTGCGTACCGGACTGCTGCAGGCAACCGGCGATTTTATCGGCATACAAGATGCTGACGACGAATACGATCCTTATGATTATATTGCGCTGCTGCAGCCGTTGTTGCGCGGTGAGGCTGAGGTGGTTTACGGCTCGCGCTATTTGCAGACAAACACCAGGCGGGTGCTTTATTTTTGGCATACAGCGATGAATAAATTTTTGACCAAATTTTCCAATATGTTTACCAATCTTGACCTTACGGACATGGAAACGTGCTACAAATTATTTTCCAAAGCGGTTATTCAAAAAATCGCGCCGTCTTTACGGGAAAATCGTTTTGGTTTTGAGCCGGAAATCACAGCTAGAATAGCGCAGGCCGGTTATCGGATTTATGAATGCGCGATTTCTTACAATCCGCGTTCGTATGAGGAAGGCAAGAAAATTGGCTGGTATGACGGCGTGCGAGCTTTGGTTTGTATAATGCGGTACAGTATTAAATCTGTCCCATTCTATCTGCGCTGGTTGTTTTATTTGCTTATGAGCGGTTTATATGTTTTGGAGTTTTTGGGCAGTTTCCAGCGCCGATTCCGCCGAAAAAATAATCCAAATTCAAGGTCATTCCGATTAGGATTAAAGCAAAAAACGGTGCGCGAAAGCGGCTGTTGGCCATGATCGCGCCAGGAGTTGCTAGATAACCACTGAGCAGAAAAATATATAATTGAAGCAAATTAAAACTTTTCCGACAGTTTTTTAGTAGTCCGGCAATGTATAGGATATAGACTGAACTCAAATATATTAAATATAAACCGCTTAACAAGTAGGCTGGCAAAGCAGAGAATGTGCTAAATAAAAATGTTTTTGACACACCGAATAATGTGCCGAACAGACCAAATATAGAAAGCAAAACAAAAGTAGAAAAATGTGTTCTGATAAACTCAAGGCCGTAGGCTTTTTGTTGCAAACTTAATTCAGCGTTGTTTAATTCAGACGCTTCGGGATATTTTTGAGCGAACACTTTGTCATGGTATTCTGAAGCGTCTTTTTCACTGATCTTTTCCAGCCAAGCTGTGATTGGCGGACAATTATATTTCAGCATATTGTAATTAGAGATAGTAGAGTAAATAAACACGCCGGAATGTTTGTAATTGCGGTATGACCAGCCGCCCCAGCACAACAGAAAACACAAAACGAAAATGAGCGGACAAAAGCCGGATATTTTTCGGAACAGCCAAAATACTGCGAAAACAACAATTACCAACATATTGAAATATACAAGAATTGGCCGTACCAGTAAAGCATAATTGAGAATGATAGTAAAAAATGTGAAGTCGGAAAAACGGCGACTGCCGTAAAAATAACGAGCAAGAAAGAACAAGGCTAGAGTTAATAAAAAACCAAATAAAAAATCCGGCGCAATATTCCAAGAATATTGGTAAGAACTCAAATTAAATAATAGTAATCCAGAACCGATAAGCGCGTATTTCTGCGCAGCGCCGGCTTCGATGAGAATACAGTAAAAAAGATATATTTCCAGCGCGGCGAAAAATATTTGGATAAATACGACAAAGGCGTTGTTGCCCTGGAGTGCATAGATACAGGCTAAAAATAGAGGATAGCCGATAGTTCTGCTGTAATCGGGTGTTGTTCCGTCTGTGCTGAAGAACTGATGTTGTATCAAGTTTTGGGCTGAACTGACATAGCTATATGTGTCATCGCTGGCTATGCCTTGCCAGTGAAACAATAAACCAAAAGAAACAAGCGAGATGCTGGCATATAATATGCAAATCAAGATTATTTTATTTTGTTGCAAAGATTTAAACATCTGCCAATCTTGCCTATGAGTATTTTTTTACGCGTAAAATATAACTCTGATACTCTTTAGCTGGCAAGATGGTATTAATATTGCGCCAGCCGAGTGTCAAAAAAGCAAAATTAGCCGCCAAAGCGATAAATTGTACGCAGAGTAAAACAATAATGCCTGCAACAATAGTTGCCCAGCCGGGCGGCGCTACAGGATTGAAAGTAAAACGGGAAATCAGAATAGCCGACAAAATTAAAACACTGATGATGAAAAATTCAATAAAAAAAATAATTAACCGGACAAACATAATTTCATTGAAGACAGACACAGCGGATAAGCCGTGAATAACCAATGCGGCAAAATTCATTTTGGAGCAACTGGCATAGCGTGGTGTGCGGTTACAGTCTAAATACTGGATTGGCAGACGTGATTTGACAATGCCAGCATAGTAATGATTCCATATTTCATTGAGGTGGACAACTTTATTTAGCAAAACCTGCGGAATTAAACTAAAATTACCGCTTTGTATATTATAGCCAGTTAGCAGTTTGAAAATAAATTTGTAGATGCTGTAAAAAAATCGGAAAATCAGCTTCTCTTTTCTTTTGCGCCGTTTAGCAAAAACAATTTCCTTGGCCGGCAGCTTGCTAATAAGACGAAAAATATCGGCAGGATCGTCCTCTCCATCACAATCCATCACTATGACTCCAGCATAATTTTTGCAGCATTCATTGATGTAAGCCAGGCCAATGCTGATAGCGCGCTGATGCCCAACATTGCGAATCAAATCAATTAAAATGATTTCAGAAATATTTGGCAATTTAGACCAATCAAAATTGTTTTCCTGTATAGAGCCGTCGTTGACGATGAGCATGTGGATTTTCTGCTTGGCTTGAGCGTTTTTTTTGTCAATATTGATTAACAGCAAAGACAAAGCTTCCCAATCATTGTAACAGGGAGTAACGATATATATATCATTCATGGAATTATTTTAGCGTAAGAACATAAAAAAATAAATTATTTGAACCGTTTGTATTCCAGTTATTCGGCTCGATCTCCACATCAGACGTGCTGACTTTTTGATAAATTATTTTATATTGGCCAAAATCCTGCCGCCAAATTGGTTTTAAATTATTTTGATTCCAGAGGGCTTGACTGGTTTGAAACCAGTCTTGATTTAAGGGATATTGCGTGCTGACCATAGCTAGCGTTTTATAGCGGATCGGTTGGTTTAGAAAAGTATTTTCTTGTTCAAAATAATTGAATTTTTGTTTTACTACCTGGAATAAAGCAAAGTTGCGGGTATAGCCGTAGGCAATAATCAGGTCGGGATTGTATTGTTCAAGAAGGCGCGTTAATTCTATCTCGTTTATTTTATCCTGCCTTTCTCGTACAAAACCCGGAAAGAAAATTAGAAATACTCCCAGATAAATTGATAAACCGAGCAAGAGCGTTTTAGTTTTAAATTTCGGCAGGCTGCTAGCAGTCAGGTAAATAAATAAAGGTAGGTAAACGAGGGCTTGCCTGGTCGGAGTCAAAGCTAATTTCTGGCCAAATACTAGACCAAGATAAACACCTAAATTAATGATAATAAATAAACCTTCCGGCTGGCAGTAAGTTTTTTTTAAGCCATAGAATAGAGCTGGACAGAAAAATAGGCCGAAAAACCAAAATAATAGATTATGAGCGGTAACCGGCGCAAGGGTGTTGGTGACGACTAAAAAAGTGTTTTTGAGAAAAAATACTAATGGATAAATAAAAATATTCTTTCCGGCTGGCGAAAACAAAAATTCTCCGTATCTGCCGATCGTGTAGCCGCCGTGGCCGGAAGTGTTCACGAAAAACAAATAATATAAGACCGGCAGACAGAACAATAAATTTAAAAATCCGCTGTAAATTAAGAATTTTGTTTCGCGTTTGTCTAGATATTTATAGCGCAAATTGGCTAAATAATAGGCCGGCCAGAAAAAAACTAGTTGATATGACGTGTATGTAAAAAACGTGGTGAGCAGTCCGGAAAAAAGCCAGTGTTTTTGGAAAAAGTTATTTTTCTGCGCCTGCTGAAATAGCAGCAGTAATCCTGCCGCGGAAAAAGCGGAAATCATGTAACTAGTAGCTTGTTTGGCGTAAATAATACTTTCCAGAGATAAAGCGGCGATGAGCAGTCCAAATAAAAGTCCGGCGGTGTTAGTTTTTTTGCGCAAAATGAAATAGAGCAGAACAATAGTCAGCAGGCCAAAAATAAAAGACGGCAGGCGGCTGAAAAATAAAATGGTTCGGTAATCCATGTTTTTGTTGATCAATAGAGCAATAATAGCAAACTGTGCCGGCGCAGAAGTGGAATTCAACGGCACGATCAGGAATTTTCCTAGATTTACGCCGCTCTCAAAGATAAATCTGGTTTTAGAGTTTTCGTAAATCTTGCGGACAAAAATTTTTTGTTTATCGTAATAACTGGATTTAGTTTGGTCGTAAATTCTAGACAATAATTGCTGGCGAAAACCAGCTTCCTGCGCTTTCAAAATATCCACTGCAGGAAACACATCATCATAATGCGCAAAATGCGTCCCCAGATCCACAAACCGCACGGCAAAAGCGATGACGAAAATTGCAGCCAGCAGAAAAATTTTAGTTAGTCTGTTCATTTAGGCGCGGTCTAACAAGTTATTTACGCCGTAAGCGGCTAGACAAATCAGCAGCGGTTCTATCGGAAATCTATACACCAGTGACCCGGCAAAAACTAAATGAATGGCATTCAATTGCGCAATGTAAAGTATAGGGTAAGCTAATAATATATAATTTTTATCCTGACGAAATATCCAGAGTGTATAAATCGAGAGCAAAACCAAGGGCATGAAGGAAAAAAAGATAATGGCGATAGTTAGTGGATTGGTGTATTCCGGCGCGCGCGGATACGGCCGCCAGAAAATATACATTTTTTTTGCGGCCAGCAGCAAAACTTGTTTAGGATTTTCGCGCGCGAATTTTTTTACTTCGTCCTTGAACCAGGT
Source organism: Candidatus Termititenax aidoneus (assembly GCA_003864455.1). Lineage (GTDB taxonomy): Bacteria > Margulisbacteria > Termititenacia > Termititenacales > Termititenacaceae > Termititenax > Termititenax aidoneus. The sequence continues at coordinate 18,081 of BGZN01000014.1, forward strand.
CTTTTGTTTTTCCGGCGGCAGGGCTGCTGTCAGTTTTTCTATTTCCTCAAAACTTGGCGCGTCTTCTCCCCAAATGCCTCCGCCGGTCTTATTTTTGGAATTAAGCCCGATATAGAGATTGTGGTCAGCATTGCCGCCGGTAAATGTCCATTCTCCGCCGCGGTAATAATTGTAAGAACCCCAGCCGATAATAAAACAACTGACAATCAAAATCACGGCGGAAATCTTGGCGAACGGAATTTTGCGGATCAGAAAAAACAATGCCGCTAATAAAATATACGGCAAAAAAACTGTGCGTATCCAGAGCGTAAAGCCGAGTATAAACCCAAGCTGGATTGCGGTTAAAAAGTCGCGTTTTTGGTCGAAGCGTATAGAATAATAGATCGATAAAGCTACCCAAAAAACAAACCAGTGTTCCAGAGATAGTTGCGTAGAATAATAAATCAGCCACGGATAAAAAGCGCTAATGCCGGCGGCCAGGCGTCCGGCGGTTTCAGAGTGAAAAATAGAAATAGTAATTTTGTATAAAACATAACAAAGCAAGAGCGAAACCGCGGACTGCACAAGGATTGCCGGATAAATGTAATGGTTTTGGCCAGACAATTTGATCAGCGCGCCTAAAAACAAAATGAACCCCGGCGGTTTTCCACCGTAGCCTAAACCAGCCGCGAAAGCCGTTGCTGCCGGTCCGTACTGGCTGTGAAAATCAGGCAGTTGCTCGTTTTGATAGTACAAACCGGCCAGCGCGCGCAGCAAATAACCACCGCCCAAAATAATTAACCAATAATATTTGCTGTTAACGAAGTTTCTAAATTGCTTAAAAATAGGCATGTGTTAAACTATACCACAAAGTAAATAGTGGGAGAAAGATTTGAAGTTAAGCGTTATCATACCTGTGTACAATGAATACAATAACATCGATGCGGTTATTCAGGCAATCAAAGCCGCACGTTTGCCGGAGCAAGTCGAGGCCATGGAATTGATTCTGGTTGATGACGGCTCAAACGACGGCACGGCGGAAAAGTTGGAAAAATATAAGAATGACAAAACTATAATTGTGCATTCTTCGCAGGCCAATTTTGGCAAAGGCACGGCGACACGCACCGGTATCACGTATGTGACCGGCGATGTGGTGCTGATCCAGGACGCCGATATGGAATATGATCCCAATGATTACGCGGCTTTGCTTCAGCCGATTATCGAGGGACAGGCGGAAGTAGTGTACGGTTCGCGGTTTTTGCGCGGCGCGCGGCCGGAAGGCATGGCCTGGCAAAACTGGCTGGCCAATCAATTGCTCAAAATCGCGGCCAATATCTTGTACGGCGCGCATTTGACCGACGAAGCCACCGCTTACAAAATGTTTAAAACAGAGATTATTAAAGCGCTCAACTTAAAATCCAGACGTTTTGAATTTTGTCCGGAAGTAACCGCCAAAGTTTTGAAAAAAGGCTGCAAAATTGTGGAAGTGCCGATTAGTTACAAAGGCCGCACCGTCGAGGAAGGTAAAAAAATCAAATGGCAGGACGGGTTTTCAGCGCTCTGGACTTTGCTTAAATACCGTTTTGTAAATTAATTTTTGCGGCAAAACACCGCTAGTATTTCCCGTCCGAGTAGCGCGAGAACCGCCGAACTTAAAGGAATTTCCCTGGCGGCTTTTAGGCCCAGAGCGTGCGCTTCGGCTAGAATTTCCGGCGAGCTGTAGGCGATAATTTTTTCCGTTTTTTTTATTTCCGGCCAGACATAATGACAGGCGTCGGCAAAATTGTTCTCGCGGGCGATCGGCACTAGGCCGGACTGCGCGGTATGCTGAAAGACCGGCGTAAAATTAAAAAGGTCGAAGGGCTGTTTTTTATTGTTGGGACTGCCGGAAAAAAGCCGCTCTGGAGATTTGACAATGATTATTTCAAAAACAGTTTTTTGCGCTTCGGCCAAAATAGCTTTGGTTTTTTGCGGCTCGGCCAGGAGCTGCTCTAGATAAAAATTCAAGCCGCCCCATAAATTGGTATTGATGATCTTGAGCGGCGCGGGCTGCAGGCTTTTTTCGGCAACGCCGGCCGGTTCGTAAGTGTCCCAGATCCGGCGGTCAGGGTGCAGTGAAATGACCTTGCTGTTTTTACAAGCTGACCTAAAAATTTCGCGGTACTCCGCGCCGGTCGGTTTGGACACGGACGCCAGCAGTCTTTTTTTATTTTCCAATTCGGCAAATTTGAGCGGGTCGAGCGTGGTGTAATCGGCGTATTTGTAATAGCCAAAATTTATGTTCATCGGCAGGAGGCGCGCACCGGCTTTTTGCAGAATTTGCGGATCCGGCGAGAAAAATGAATCGATTAAAAACAGAGTTTTATTTTGGTTCGGGCGCTCTGGCGCGAACTTGGAGCGGATTTCCCGCAAGGACAGACCCTGTCTTTTGGCAGAGGTTATCTCCATGAGCAGGCGCAAATGTTTGTCCTGGTAAAGCCGTATGCCGCCGCTGGTGCGCAGCGGCTCGGGCAACAGTCCAGTCTTTTCATAATAACGCAGCATACGCGGCGTCAGGCCGGAGAGATGACAGATGCGTTCGATCTTGTAGAAACCGCTGCGGAGACCGGAAATACGCGCGTAGGAAGACTTCATTGGGCTGCGGCGGATTTTTCCAGCTCGTATTCCAGGCAGCACATCAGCTTGCCGCACACTCCGGAAAGTTTGGGAATATTAATAGCCAGATTTTGTTCCTTGACCATTTTGATGGAAACCTGCGCCGGTTTGCGCTGCCAGTGCGTGCAGCAGAGGCCGCAGCCGCAGTGCCCGAGCCCGCCTATCGCGTAAGCGCAGGAGCGTCCGCCCATTTCACGGACTTCCACAGCCAGCGGCAGCTCTTGATGCAGCAGCCTTTGCACTTCGCGGGAATTGGATTTGCGCGCTGTATTTTTAGTTTTCTTTTTATTCTTGTCGCTATTTTCTTCCAGCAAATTGCGGTAATAAAAAAAAGCCTTTTTGCGATTGAATAAAAGCTCGACAGAGATTAATTTTATATCCGGCGCGCTGTGCGCCAAAATTTCATTGGCCTGTTTGAGCAGATTTTGTTCTGCCTCCGCCAGCGCAGCCAAATTTTTTAAATCATCGTCAGTGGCTTTGCGGAGAATATGCAGCACACGGATTTCTTCATGCAGGCCGTGCTTCTCACAGTTGGCCGGCAATTTGACCGCCCAGGCCAGCTCTTCGCCGCGGCTGGTTTCCGCGATCAGCGCATCACCGTGCTTCACGAAAAAAGATGCCAGCCGTATTTCAAAAGAAATAGCGGAGTTGTGTTTACGCAGTTTGAGAGCGAATTTTCCAGCAGCCATACTATACCTCTATAAATCCCGCATTTGCAGCAGCCAGACTTCCAAAGTCAGCCGCAAATTAACGTATTTTTGCAGGATTTTAGCATATTTTAGACAAAACCTGGCTTTGCGAAAATCCATTTGACCGCGCCAATACTGTGCCAAAGCCAGCAAATAATTTTGCGCGGTCTCGCGGCCGGTTTTTTGTAATTCCTCCGCGCACTGGCAGATCTGCCAAAAATTTTTGGCTTTCAACGCGCTGGTAAATTCTATTAGTTCCGCTAATTCCGGCGGCTCTTCCCGGGCTGGCGTATAGTCAAAAACGATAGTCTGGCAGCGCGAACGAATAGTCGGCAGCAGCTCGTCAGGATTGGCGGTTTCCAGAATAAAAACTACGCCGTCCGGCGGCTCTTCCAGCAGTTTCAAAAAGGCGTTGCCGGAGACGCCGTTGGCGCCGGAAAGTTTTTCAGCTTGCTGCAGCAGCACAACAAGATACGGCAAAACATGCGGTCCATACTGCACATATTTTTGCAGGTCGCGGATTTGTTCGACAGAGATAACAGTTTTTCCGGCGTTCAATTCGTAAAAATCAACGGCGCGCGCGCTGTCAGTTTTATTAAGTTTTTGGAAAAATTCCCGCGCCGCCGCGGTTTTGCCGGAACGAGGCGGCCCGGCAAAAATATAAGCGTTGGCGACACGGCCGGTGTTTACTATGCCGTTGAGAATACCGCGCACTCTTTTTTGCGACACCAGAGTTTCAGTCATTTACGGATCTGGCCTTTGCCGTGCACAAAATATTTGTAAGACATCAGTTCGCGCAGTCCCATTGGGCCGCGGGCGTGCAGTTTTTGCGTCGAAATGCCAATCTCGCAGCCAAAACCAAATTCGCCGCCGTCAACAAAACGAGTGGAAGCGTTGACCAGCGCCGCCGCCGCGTCGACTTTTTGCAGAAATTTCTCCGCGTTTTGTTTATTCTCGGTTACAATGGCTTCGCTGTGTTTAGTGCCGTAGCGGTAAATATGCTCGAGCGCTTCGTCAATATCGGCCACTACCTTGACCGCAATTTCCAGATCGAGATATTCCCGGGCGTAATCTTCCGGCGTTGCCGGCAGGACGGCCGGATTGTATTTTCTGGTTTTGACACAGCCGTGAATTTTGACGCCGGCCTTTTGATAAGCCTGCAGGATTTGCGGCAGAAATTTGGCGGCGATTTTTTCATGCACCAGCAGGGTTTCAGCGGCGTTGCAAACCGACGGCCGCGAAAGTTTAGCATTCAGCGCGATATTCAGCGCTTTTTTAAGCCTGGCGGATTCGTCCACGTATACGTGGCAATTGCCCGTGCCGGTTTCAATAACCGGAATGGACGATTCCCGCACGACTTTTTGGATCAGCCCTGCGCCGCCGCGGGGTATCAGCAAGTCTATGTATTCACGCAAATTTAAGAGTTCGCCGACAGCGTGGCGGTCAGCGCTCTCAATATTTTGAATAATATCCGGCGGCAAACCCCTAGCCTGCAAAGCCTGCCGTAAAGTAGCGGCGATGATTTTATTGGACTCCGCCGCGTCCGAGCCGCCGCGCAAGAGCGACGCTGAGCCGGCTTTGAAGCACAATCCAGCCGCGTCAGCCGTAACGTTTGGCCGCGCTTCGTAAATCGTAGCGATCACACCCAGCGGCACGGAAATTTTTTCGATGCGCAGTCCGTTGGGACGGCGGATCTTTTCCAGCACGCGGTTGTTGGGGTCGGGCAGTTTGGTCAACGCGCGCAGTCCCTCGGCCATAGCTTGAACGCGTTTTTCATTTAAAGTCAGGCGGTCGAGCAGAGCCGCGGAAAGTTTATTTTGCCGCGCTCTTTGCCGGTCGAGAAAGTTGGCCTGTAAAATTTTTGGGGTTTTGGCTTCCAGCGCCGCAGCCATAGCTAGCAAAGCTTGATTTTTGACCGCGCTGTCCAGCAAAGCCGCAGTCCGCGCGGCGATCTTGGCTTTTTGCGCTTGGCGTAAAATATCGGATTTAACCGAGCAAGTCGCGGACTTCTTTGATCTTTTGATAGGCATTTTTACAATCCTCAAAAACGGACACCAGTAATTTGTGTTTCAGTACATTGTGCTTGTCGGCCATGGCGATCTTTTTCGAGATGACCTTTTTAAGCATGACCTGCAGACTGGCCAATTCATAGTCGATTTTAGCCAATGCCGCGGTGTTCTCTTCTTCATCATAAACCGCGTCGGTTTTTTCCGCGGCTTCCGCGTTGTCCGCGGCCTCTACCGCTTCTGCGCTTTCTGTTTCGGCCGCCTCTGCGGTTTCAGCGCTTTCCACAGGCACAGACGGAATGTCGTCGGGTATGTCTTCCAGCCCCAGCCCCTTGTCATCGAGCGCCGGACGTTTGCGCACTTTTTTTTCTTTATTGACCGCGCCTGCCGCGGCCGCTGCTCCCGCCGCCACAGTGGTGTCCAAACCCAGACTCTGTCCTATGCCGCTGATGTCTACCATAAAATTACCCCCCAGAAAATACTCCATTTATTATACACGAAATTTAGGTATTGAGGTAGGTTTCCTTGTCAGACCAGCGCGGATTTGCTATATTTCGTTTTAGCACGGCCTCGTAGTTCAGTTGGTTAGAACGCCTGCCTGTCACGCAGGAGGTCGCCCGTTCGAGTCGGGTCGAGGTCGCCAAGTAGCTACAACCTAAAAGTTGTTTGTGTTAAAGAAAAGTGAATTCTAAGCTGAAAGACCACGAGCGAACGGAGTGAGCGAAGTAGTCGGGTAACGTCGCCCGCGTAAGCGGGCTTGTTGCTCTCACTTAACTTCGCCGCTGATGCGGCTTGTTAAGTTCGAGGCGAGGTCGCCACGCCAAACCCTAGTGTTTATGCGGGTTTGAGAGGTTTCCACTTCTCCAGTGGTGTCTTATCCAAAAGCAAAAAAGCCAAAGTACACATAGAAGTACACATAAATTCTCCAGCTAAAGTGCCGCGGTTTAAGAATGAGAAAACTAGCGATTATAAGCACACGCAAGGCCAGCCGGAAAGAAGCATTGAAAACGGCATGGGACTGGTTCGCCAGTGGCCTGCCACAAAAAGACAGCAAAATAAAAATGGCGCAAGATTGCGATTATGATAATGACAGTGGCTGTGATTGACGCGCGCACCGCGCTATTTACAAAACAAAAAAACCAGCTATAATTACACTCATGGCAGATAAAGACAAAATTGTAACTATTACCCCCCCCATTTTTGGCGTACCTGCGCTAAAAATCTAGCATTTCCTGTATTTAAACATTTAACAAATTTCTCCTGCGTAACGTAAGCGCCTGTTAGCGGACACTGAGCGTAGTCGAAGTGTCCGCATCAAGCAACATACACTCGCCGACGGTGGCTGAGCGTAGTCGAAGCCATACAACACAACAAAAGGAGAAAAAATATGAAAAAAATAATTTTAGCGGTCTTCACAATAATAATCGCGCTGGCGATATTCGGCTGCGGCAAGGTACAGCAGGCGAGCGGAGGGGGCGGTTCGTCTGGCGGAGGAGGAAATACCCAGGGAACTTTTTCAATAGAGGGACAGATTGGCTGGATTGGAGACAATGTCGATGCACAGTCGCTGACTGTGCAGTCGCAGGAAGATGTCAAGTTTGTTGTTTATTCTCTGAAGACTAAGTCCGTGCTGGATAATGTGAGTACTGACTATGATCCTTTGCAGGAAACCTACAAAATTACCGGGATACCGGCTGGCAGTGCGTATGTAATTGGAATATCCAAAGGAAAGCAGGAATTACACACGCCGGTCTGGGGAACAGTTGGAGAAACCAAAACTGCGGATATAACGCCGACCTCGACTATAGTTACTGCGTTGCTTTTAAACAATGATACGACCGGGGCATTGCTGGAAAATTATTCCGGCGATGAGGCTGTAGCCGCGGCGGTGGCAGAAGTAAAGAATACGGTGAATGATTATTATGCTGATACAGAGCAACTGATGGCCTTGTTTTATGCTCTGGGAAACGGCGGCAAAATAGAGGGCGGTACACTGGCGAGTATCGTCAATGGTGTCCGCAGAGTTGACAATGTTACGCGAAGCACGAAAACTATAGACGGAAATTTTAACGATTGGTCTAGCGGCTACGAGGTGATATTTGATGGTGATAATCCATTACAAGGATATGATAGAAATCCCCGTAGAGATTACGTGGGAGAGGATGAAATGAAAGTCAAGTCACTAAAAATGTCCAGAGATAATGAGTATTTATATTTTCTCTGGGAACAGTACAATGATTTCAGCGAAAGCATTTTTCACACTTATGTAATCGCCATCGCTCCCCGAGGTGTGGATGGTGAAGACGCAATATTAACGGTGTGGGCATGTAATGACGAGTTAAAGAGTAACTACGATTATCCGTGGCTGAGCCAGGGGCGGGATAATAACAACGACGGTTTTTACAGCAGAGTTATATATAGTGATTTTTTCGACCGCCATGGGGCTGAGGCAAAGGTAGAAGAGAATGATACCTCCGCTTTTGTGAGTGGCAATCTCTTTGAGGCGCGGGTACCTATAGCCACAGTGAAAGAAGCATTCCCGTCATATAAAGGTGATGTGTGGGATATAAATCAGTCGATTCATAGGAATGTCCGTATGGATGATGGTGGTAGCCACGATACTGATGTTGGAGGCGCTGCGACCATTTTTCCAACGCTGGTTACACTGGACATTTAAGCGCAAGCGTATAAAGGGCGGTTGGTGAGCCTGTATCCTACGGATACGCTGTCGAACCACCGCCCTCGGCTTTTCGGCGGGCTAGGCCTCTAACCTGTAATCCCTTTCTGTGCTATACGATACAAACAACGATGTTGTGCATCCAAAATATTTTCTAAATTTTGTGACCAAACAGAACTCGTACCTGTGCCAGATAAGTCTTTGGCACGCAAACAGTCGAGGACTGCTTTTATTTTTGGCTCTTGTAGAAAACGTTCATCCAAAGATAAAGTAACTGCAACATTTTTCCGAAACTTACGATAACTTTGAGTAAGTAAATTTTTAGGAGGATTTATGTCGCCGATTACAGATGTTAGAGCATACAGAACTTATGTGGAAAATATAACCGGCGGCAAGGTTACGGAAAGTAATACCAAAACCAGAATAATTTCTCGCTACACGGAATTATTCAATAGATATGCGCTGCGCACACCTGACGGTGTGTTTATCAAGGACCCGTCGCAGAAAAACCAGATAGTTTCAGAGGGCCAGGCTTATTGGCAGATTTTAGCCGCTGACTTGGCGCGTATCGATCCTGCCAAGGCTGCTAAATATCAGGAAAATTTTGACGCGCTGCTTAAAGGCACGCAATACATGATAAGACTGGCCAAAGCTAGCGGCAGTTGGGGCGAGTTTCCGGCCTGGAAAGTCAAACAATCCGGAAATTCTGTTGTTTTGGACAGAGATCAATATGGCCCAACGGCAAATAGCGCGGCTGACGCTGATTTGGATATAGCGCGTTCGCTGATTTACGCGCAAAATTTGGTGGAGCAGGGTCTCTGGGCTAACCGCGGTTATGACAGATTGTTAAATGTTTGGCTGCTGCAGGCGCGCAGTTTATTTGTTGAGCAAAATGGCGTGCTGGTGCTGGGGCCGTCCGAAGACTGGAACGAGTTTAGTTTTACGGATTATCTTGATCCGGCTGGTTACAAAGAAATTGCCGCATATCTGACCAAACAAGGCAGAGTTGCGGACGCGGCTTTTTGGGAAAAAGCGGCCGGCGACAGCATGAAACTTTATGCCGAAACATTGAACGACACGGGAACATTTCCGGCGCAAATCAACGTGCGCGTGCGTTCTGCCTCGGACATCGAGGTGCTGGCTGCTAACAACACCCGCATGTCTTATGACGGCATTCGTTCGCCGTGGCGCATTGCGCGGTATATTACTATGTTTGCGGAAAACAATGCCGAAGCGCAAGCCGCCAAAAACGCGCTGGCGCACGGCAGTCAAAATAATTTCAGCCACACGCTCAGCCGAGAAATGGACGCCGCGATGTATTTGCCGTTAAGCGTTGCGCTGGGCAGCGTTTCGTCCGCTGATTTGGCAGATAGGATTTTTAGGGGCAGATTGCCGCGGGATAATTATTTTGACAATACTCTGGAATTGCTGGGTTTAGTTGATACGGTATTTCCGCGCAAAGTGAATATTAATAATACGCCGTCCGCTGCGCCCGTTGCGCCGCCTCTGCAGCCGCAAACTGTCATTCCAGCTCCACAGGCCGTTCCTCTCAAAGACAAACCGGTTGCTCTGCCGGTTGTTGTTATGTCTGGCTGGGACAAAGATGTGAGCTACACAGCCAGCAAAAATGTTTTAACTGTGCACGGTATTGGCAGCCGCGGTGATTATGATTCACTGGCTTTGGGCGCTGTCAACGCAGAAGGCTACAGCAAACTAGTCGTTACAGTGGAATCTATTAGAGGGAGAATGAACGCCAATAGATATATCGGTATTTCGATAGACAGCAAGAATTATGCCGGCTACGAAGTGGCTAACTACGCTGCATTTCCCGCGCCAGTGGGCAAGCGGATTGCAGACAATCTTATAGACGGGCAGTTGTCTGTAGGGGAACAGCTCGTTTATGATATTGCGGGTAAAGGCCAAATTTATCTGGGCGCTAAAGTTTATGTTGAGCCAAATGTTAGTATAACTTACAGCTTTGAGCTGCAAAAATAGCGGCAAGGGCGGAAATCTGGCATAATTTTGCCCCTTACGTTAAAATAGCCGGCATGAGCCTTAACGAGACCATTCAAAAAACGATTAAAGAACATTTTGCCGCTTTTTATAAGAAGCCGATCGCGCCCGGTGATAATCTTTTTGCCAAAGGCGTGCTGGACTCGATGGGTATAGTCGGGCTGATTACCTATATCGAGGAAAAATTGCAGGTTGCGTTTGAGCCGGAAGATATTACCGAGGAAAATTTTGCCACTATCGAAACCATTGCCGTTCTGGTGCAGCAAAAAATCAAGTGAAACCATATCTGCTGCAGCATTTTTTAGAAAACTCCGCCGCGCGGTATCCTGACAAAATTGCGCTCAAACACAAAGACCGCGTTTTGACTTACGCTGAATTGCTGCAAAAAGCTAAAAATTTAGGCCAGGGTTTGCGGCAAAAAGGCGTGCTGCGCGGCGACCGGGTCGGGATTTATCTCGATAAATCTTTGGAGCAGGTTATCGCCATATTCGGCGCGCTGTACGCCGACGCGGTGTTTGTCATCATCAGCAGCGTTCTGCACGCTAAACAGGCGCGGCATATTATTGATGACTGCGGCGTAAAACTGCTGATCACCGAGGAGAAATATTTGGAAAATCTTGGCGGTATTGCCGCGCCAAAAATTTACGGCGCGGAATTAAGCAAAATACTGGAAACTACGGGCAATCCGGCGCCGCGAAATATCGGCGAGGACATCGCCAATATTATTTACACTTCCGGCTCGACGGGACTGCCCAAAGGTATTGTCCTTACGCATCGCAATCTTATTGAGGGCGCGGAAATTGTCAGCGCTTATTTGAAAATCACCGCGGACGAAAAAATTTTGGGACTTTTGCCTTTTAATTTTGATTACGGCTTGAATCAGTTGACCACTTCTATATACAAAGGCGCGACGCTTGTTTTGTTCCAGTATTTTTTGCCGAACAGTTTATTGAAAATATTGGCCGACGAGGAAATTACGGCTTTGGCCGCTATACCACCGATTTGGACTTCGGTTTTCGGCGGTAAAATGGCGGATACCGCCGAGCTTGATTTGCCGAAACTGCGCTACATCACGAATTCCGGCGGCAAACTGCCCGTCCCGATAGTTCAAAAGATCCGCGCGGCCTTTCCGCAAACTGATTTATATCTGATGTACGGCTTGACCGAGGCTTTTCGCTCGACGTATCTCGATCCGCGCGAGATCGACCGGCGGCCGGAATCTATTGGCAAGGCTATACCCAATGTCGAGGTGGAGATTATCAATGCTGACGGCCAGCTTTGCCGGCCGCGCGAGATCGGCGAGTTGATCCACCGCGGCGCTTGTCTGGCGCGCGGCTACTGGAACGATCCGCAAAAGACCGCCGAAGTTTACCGCCCCAATCCGTTGCTGCCCCGGGACAATCAATTTCTCGAAACGGTTGTGTATTCCGGCGATTTGGCTTATCGAGATGAGGAAGGCTATTTATATTTTGTCGGACGCCGGGACAATATGATCAAGACCGCAGGCTACCGCGTCTCGCCAACCGAAGTCGAGGAAATGATTTTGCAAATGCCGGAAATAAAAGACGCGGTGGTTTTCGGCGCGGCAGACACGGAACTCGGTTATAAGATCTGCGCTGTCGTAACCCTCAAAACAAAAATTTCCGCCGAAAAAATTAAAGAACATTGCCAGGCCGCCGCGCCGCCGTACTTGACGCCGCGGGAAATTTTCATCGCGGATAGTTTTCCCCTGACCGCTAGTGGTAAAATAGACCGGCCGCAAGTAATCAAGGAGCACCAGGTAAAATGACCGATTGGCGTGAATATCTGCATTTGCTGCAAACGCCCTGCTATGTCTATGCTTGGGCGGAGATTTTGGCGCGGCTCAAACTGCTGAAAGATAATTTGCCGGAAAATGTCCATTTGTACTATGCGGTCAAAGCCAACAGCAACTTGCATTTATTGAAAGCCTTGAAAGATAAGGTCGATGGATTGGATATCAGTTCGGACGGCGAATTTGAACAAGCTGTTCTGGCCGGCTACGCGCCGCAGACTTTTAGTTTTGCCGGTCCGGGCAAGACTGACGCTGAAATCGAGCTGGCGATTAACTCGGGCTGCGGCTCGCTTAGCGCGGAGTCTCTGGACGATCTGGCGCGTATTGAGAATATTGCGCAAAAATTGGGCAAAACGGCTTATGTTTCACTGCGCGTCAATCCAGCCGATTTGGTTGAAAAATTTGCTTTGAAAATGGGCGGCAAGCCGACGCAATTCGGCTTTGATGAGGAAGATTTGGCCGGACTGCCCAAATTAAAACAAGCGCAAATTATTGGTTTGCATGTCTATGCCGGCACGCAGTGTCTGGACGCCGCCGCGCTGACGGAAAATCTGCAAAATATTTTTAAGCTGGCCAAAAAAATTGGCGCACCGCTGCGGCAGATCAATGTCGGTGGCGGCTTTGGCGTGGATTATCATATTGGACAAGAGCCGCTGGACGCCGTCGCGGTTTGTCAGGCTTTGCGCAAAGAAGCGCAAAAATGGCCGCAGACGAAAATAGTTTTGGAGCTGGGACGTTATCTTATCGCGCCGGCGGGGGAGTATCTCTGCCGGGTTATCAATATCAAGAAATCACGCGGCAAAACTTTCGTCATTGTGGACGGCGGAATGCATCAAAATATTTCCGCGGCGGGCAATCTGGGGCAGATCATTAAGAAAAATTATAAAATTCGCAATCTCACCAATCCGGAAAGTGAAAAGTGTAAAGTTGAACTTGTAGGTTGTCTTTGCACGCCGCTGGACACGCTGGCGGTCAATCTGGAATTGCCCGCGCCGCGGCCGGGTGATGTGCTGTGCGTGGCAAATTCCGGCGCTTACGGCTACACCGCTTCACCGCTGCTTTTTCTCGGTCACCCCACGCCGTCGGAATATTTGCTGCAGGACGGGAAAATCACGCTCATTCGCCGCGGCAGGCGTTTGGTGGAATTTAATTAATGGTCAAAATAATTCCGTATTCCAGCGCTTATCTAAAGTCTTATCAGGATTTTGCGCGGCGCGGCTGGGGGAAAAACTGCTATCAGCAAACGGAAAAATATTTAAACTGGCTGTATCAGAAAAATCCCTATGCGGATAAAGAAAAACCTTTTTTGCTGGTGATCGAGCCGCAAAAAAATATGGTCGTCGGCGTAATGCACAAAATGCGTTTGCCGTGGTTAATCGACGGACAAAAAGTTCTGGTTAGTTCTATTCATAATCTGCTGGTCGCTAAAGATTATCGCCAGGGCAGCGGTCTCATGTTGATCACTGCCGCGCTAAAAGATGCGGCGCATGCTTTTTGCCCGGGTGTTTTGCCGCCGTTGAGCGACGCTTATAAAATGCTGCGCTGTCAGGAAATAGACGCGCTCTGGTTCCGGAAAATAATCTGGCCGCTTGGTAGGAAGACAACCACCGCACGAAAGCTTGACTGGCCGGACAACACGCAAATCGCGGCGATGGTCAAAACTCTAAATGCTAAATCAGGCAGTCATATTCTTTGGGACGCGGAAATTTTTAACTGGCGTTTTTTGCAGGGGCCGAAACATCTTTTTTTGTGGGTGGACGCGGCCAATTTTTTAATACTTTCCATTGGCCGGCGCAAAGGTCTGACTGTCGCTAGAATTATTGACGGTCATGTTGAGGATAAAAATTCTACGCTTTGGCGGGACGCGCTGAGCGCCGCACGGTCTTTAGGCGCTGTTGTCCTGCTTGGCTACACAGCAGACCAAAATCTACGGGAATATTTCTTGATCAGGATTAGGCCGCGCGTCCAGCATCCGCTGGTCTTTTTTTATCACAAGGACAAAAAAAATCGGGAAATGAATTTCAGCGCCGCAGCCGGAGATTTTGGGCTGGAGAGTTTTCTAAATAATTGAGATATTCCGCATACATTTTTTGCTCCGTATAATTTTCCGAAACCGTTTGATAGCCTGCCGCGGCTAATTTTTTGGTAAATTTTGGATAAGCCGGCAGGTTGAGTATAATATTGGCCAGTTCCTGCGGATTTTTCAGCGAAAAAAGCAAACCGTTTTGGCCGTCCACGATCAGGTCGCGTATGCCTGTCGTGTTCGCGCCAATCACCGGCAGGCGGCAAGCCCAGGCCTGCAATATCGAACTGGAATGACCTTCATATAATGAAGGCAAAACATAAATATCCATAGCCTGGAGATAAGGATAAGGGTCGCTTTGCCAGCCGGTAAAAATAATTTTGTCAGATATGTTTAACTCCGCAGACAGATGCTCCAATTCTTGGCGCGAAGGACCGTCGCCCACCAGCAAAAGTCTGGCTTCCGGCAGGCGCGATGCCAACAAAGCAAAAGCCTTTATTAAGAGCTGCTGATTTTTTTCCGGGTACAAACGTCCCAGTGTTCCGATAACAATATTTTTAGATGATAACCGCAGAGCGCGGCGCGAGGCTGAACGGCTGGTTTTATGAATACGTTTTTCTGCCGCTAAATCAAGGCCGTTGTTTATCACGGCTACTTTATCCGCTGGATATTTTTCACGGCGGACAAACACGTCTTTGACATTTTGCGACACGGCAATATGTCCGTCGTAACAGCAGCGCGCGACAATGCCGTCGAGGAGAACTTTTAGCTTTTTCTTTTTGAGGTCAGGCCCGCGCAAATTGGAGATGAGGCAGGGCACGCTGGCTATCCGTCCGGCAATACCGCCGGTGATAATGCAGGGGTACAGCCAGTTGAGCAGAATATCCGGCTTTACTTTTTTTAAGACTTTGACCAAGCGCGGTATTGTCCGCAAAGGATTGTGATCGCTTTGCAGGCGAATGACTTTTAGGCCGCGCGCGGTCAGGGACTTCTCAAAAGACGGCTCTTCATCAAGCATGCCGCAGACGTAAACTTGCCAGCCTTTTTTGTGCAGAAAGAGCGCCAGTTTATATAAAACATTTTCCGCGCCGCCGCCGGTGTGCAGGGAATAAATATACATAAAAATTTTTTTCATTTTAATCTCGTCTTATGCAAAAACAATTTCAACCAAAACCGCCCAAAATTGTCATGCGCGTAAATGCCGGTTCGGGGAAAAGCCAAAAAATCGTCCGTGCGCGAGTTGGTTACAAAGCCCAGTCCATACCCGTCCGCGCGCGCCAGACCTAATACCCGCTTGTCCGCCGAGCCACGGGGATAACAAACTGTATTGATCGAACAGCGTAATTCTTTTTCCAGTATCTGTTTGGAAAGCCGCAACTCGCGCTGCGCTGCGCTGTCCGGCAGTTGTTTCAATTCGTAATGATTTAAAGTATGCGAGCCGATTGCCCAGCCGGATTTTTGCAGGCGTTTCAATTCCGGCCAATCCAGCGGCAAATCGTCTTTGCTGAATTTTGTTTGATTCTTAAAATCCCAGTAATACGGCTCCGGGCTGCCTATTTTGTTTACAGTCACAAATACAGTCGCTGGAATATTGTATTTTTGCAAAACCGGCCAGGCGTATTTGAGATTGTCGCGGTAACCATCGTCAAAAGTTATTAAACAGATTTTATTTAAGATCGGCGCGGCGGATATGATGTGTTTTTGGTAAAAATCTTCCGCGTTCATAAATAAATATTTCCGGCGGCGCAGATAAGCGATTTGTTTGGCGAAATTTTTTTGCGGCACGGCCAGAGTATTTTTGGCTGTCGGTCGCAGGACACGATGATAGGCCAGAACCAAAACTTTGCGGTACTGCAGACAATTAAAACCGCGCAAAGATTCTTCCAGTTTCAAAGCCAGCAGGAGATAAAACCAGAGCAAATAAGCCATGATCGGCGCGCGAACCGAGTCCTGAAACAAGCCGTAAATCGCGAAACCTAAGATGCCCAGAGCCAGACTGTACGCCAAACTGCCGGACAGTCTGCACAGACGCCGCCAGGTAAAAATGACAAGCAAAATAACGCCTAAAAAACTTAAAAAACCGCATTCCAAAAAATAGCTGAGATACATATTGTGCGGTGAGAAAATATAAATCACGCCGTCGGCCAACGCTTCTTTTTGGACTACTTGCATGTTTTCGTAATTGCGGCGCAACTCTTCCGGCGTCTTATATTTACCGCGCAGATCCACCCAACGCTTGTTTTCCTGTTTCAATTTGGCATTAAGATGTCCGCCGCCCCAGCCGTTGAACGGGTGCTGCGCGATTTGCCGCAGAGAAATTTCAGCCAGCATATAATGGTCGCGGTTGGAAGCGTCGTTAGGGTCGAAAAATGAGCGTGTGGTTTTTTGCAGCGGCGCGATAAATAATACGGCCAAAATGCTCAGAATTAAGCCGGTGGCCAGAATCTGTTTCCAGTATTTTGAATGGGAAAGTGAGACGATAAAAACGGCGGCTAAGGCTATCAACAAAGCGCGGCTAAAAGAAAAAATTATATTGAAAATAGTTAAAGCAAATATTGAAATATGCAAAATTTGTTTTAAAACAGCGGAAAGTCGCTGTTTTTTGTTTTGTCCGGCGGCAATATTTTGCCAGAACCAGGCCAGATAAGCCGGCGCGGTCAAACTCAAAAAAGCGGCGAAAACATTAGTGCCGGAGCGCGCGAGAAAAACAGAGCGTATCCTGTACAAACCGTTGGCGTCCAGCAGAAAAGAGAACGCCGGCAGCTGCGGCCACGACCAATTGGCCAGGCCGTACTGCAAGAAGCCGCAGACCAGCGTCAAAGCATAGCCCGCGAATGCCGCGCGCAGTAAATAATTGAAATCTTGGACAGAGCGCACAGCCGCGGCCAGAAAATAAAAAAGTCCAATTAAAACTGTCAGAGACAAAGCGTCGCCGAGCGCCTGCCAGGGCAAATAGGCGTCGCAGGCTGACCACCATGCCGCAAACAGCATTAAGCCGAACGGCAGTTCATAGCCGGTAATTCTCCGCGTCCAACTCCAGGCCTTTTCTTTGGTGTAAGAAAAAAACAGGCCGAGCGCGCCGGCCGCCGCGAGATTGGAGAACCAAAACGGCAAAGCGACCAAATAAACGCCAAACGCAGTAAGGCAGAGAAAAAAAATAGACATCAAATGAGTTTAACATATACAAAAGTTTCCTGTTATAATTTGCCTTATGGTCGACAATTTAGTTGGCGGGATTTACGCCAATGTCAGCAAGATCAATCCGGAAACTTTGAGTCCGGAAGGCAAATTATTTTTGCGGCGCTACCGCGAGTCCCTGCAGGAAAATCAAGCGATAGACAAAAATATCGGCAATCTTATCGCTACGACGCTTATTAAATTTCATAAGGATAAAGGCGAGGATATTACGAAACTGCTGCTGGAGCTGATCACGATTGGTTTTCACGCGATCGAGCCGTACCGCAAGTACGCTCTGCCTGTGGCTGAATATTTACTGCTGGGCGCGGTCTTTGCTGTGCTGGCTATTACGGAAGATGAAACAGAAATTCAAACTGTTATTGAGCAGTTAATGGTTGGGATATTTACCAACCCGATTTACGAATTTGACCTGGATGAACGCTTGAAATTAAGCGCGTTGATCCATCAAGTCGGCGCTTATATCGGGACTTTGAGTTTTTGGTCGCGCCAATACGGACGCCACACGCGCCTGATAAAAACCGCTTTGCAGCAGGGCTTGATCGAGGGTTTGGAGATTTGCAATGCCGGCGGCGATGAGTTGCTGGCCGCGCGTGAGCCAAAGCATTATGCGCTGGCGCGCTGGAAAGGCCGCCTGCAGTTTTATTTCAATCTGCTCTGGCCGCTTTTCGATCTCAACGCCAATATTATAATCCGCTGGCTGAATAAAACGACCGGCCTGGAAATCTGGCCGGTGGAATAAATTAAAATTTCAAAATTACCCGGACTTTAGCTGCCGGATTTCTTGAGCACATCTTTTTTAAAAATGCCGAAAATATGCAGATTTTCCGGTTTTCCGTCCGCACCGCGCAGATAATTGTAGAGCACTGCTTCCGGCTCTTGCTTGGCGGCTTTGTAACGCTCCAGTTTTTCCGTGTCGCCGCCGGAAACATAAGTGTAAACTTTGTGCAGATCAAGGTCTTTGAAAATATAATTGTAAGCCTGCGTAACGATGATCAAGCCTAGATCGGTGTTGCGAAATTCCGCGGGAATATAAATTTGCAGAACAGCGTTGCGGTTTTGCCAGTTGAAATTTTGCAAAGCGATGAAAGCCGTCAAAATTTCGCCGTTGGCTTCCGCGATGAGCAGCCGTGTGCGTGCTTCGATCAGTCGTCCGACAGCGATCTCCTTGAGCAGTTGATTTTGCAGCAGCCGCTTGTTGTTGTAAGGATAGTTGGTCAGATTATGCCGGTAATAATCTTCATTGGTCAGCCAGGCGGCGACTTTGGGTATGTCGCGTTTTTCCAGATGCCGCAAGTTGATCGTGATTTTTTCGCTCATTTATAATAATCCTCTTTGTTTAAACCGAAAATTTCTTGATCGTGAAATTTGTTGTTATAGAAAAGATGCTCATTCAACTGGCCTTCTTTTTTGAAAAAACATTCCAGCAGGATTTTTTTTAATTCCAGTTCATGCGGCTGGCAGTGGCAGTAAACTTTGACCAGATTGGTCTTGCTGAAAAGATTGGTCAGGCCGGCTTCCAGCGCTTCTTGAAGCAACTTGGTGTTGTTTTTAGAAGGCTGCAAAGTCAGACTGACTTCGGCAATATGCTGCGGATTGTGAATATTGCTGAATAACAGCACGCCAAGCGGCTGGCCGCCGCGGTTGTGTGCCAGATAAAATTGATGATCCAGCGAACTGACGAGCATCGCCAGATAATCGGTGCTGGCAGTCAGCGTGGTTTTATTCAAAAAAAAAGAATCGCGCGTTTTGGCCGACCACTGGCGGATCAGCGCGATATTCTGCGGTTTGACTGATTCCAGATAAATATTTTCCCCGTCGAGCCTTGGCATAATTTTTAAATTATAACATGGAAAAAATTAGTTGAGCGACATCGCCACCGTAGCGGTTACTGTACCGAAATCCATGTTGTATTCCAGGGTTTTAATCTTTTGCGCTTTTTTGCAGCCTTCTTCGCCGGCTTTGCGGATCAAGTCTTTAATGTCTTTTTCTTTCATGTTGGCCGCCTTTCGCTGACAGACATACCCAGATTTGCGGAATTTATACCTGACGATAGATTGAAAGTTTTTGCTGTATAACTTGGGGGAAAATTGTTTTGTGTTATAATTATTTTTAAGGGGAGCTATGAAACTCGATCATCTACAGCAGGCGCAGACCCAGCAGGCGCAGCAGGCGCAAAAAGCTTTGCAGGCCAGCAAACCGCAGCAAAACCGCGATGAGCTGGCCAAGGCTTTTTTGGCTTCCTGGGCACTGGCCGACAAAGCAGCGGAGGTCGCGCAGGCGGACAAAAAACAAAAACAAGAAGAGCAAAAAAAACGCCAGAGGCATTTTACGAAAGAAGATTACGAGGGCTACAACGAGTTGGACGACATTTTGGCGGAAATCGACGCGCGGCTGGAAAAAATGCTGGAAATCGCCAAACAAATGGAAACCGCGGAGTCGAACTTCACAAGCGATAGCGAAGTGAAGTGAGACCCACAAGGCCGCATAGCGGCCGACGTGTGAAGTGGCAATAACGGAACAAAAATTTTATGTTAAAATCTGGCTTATGAAAAAAATCCTCATTACCGGCGGAGCAGGGTTTATCGGCTCTTGCTTTGTCCGGCAGACTTTGCAAAAACATCCCGATTATCAGGTTATTAATCTTGACGCGTTGACTTACGCCGGCAATCTGGAAACGTTGGCAGACCTTGAGAAAAATCCTAATTACCGTTTTGTCAAAGGAGACATCGGTGAAAAAA
>BGZN01000015.1 GCA_003864455.1 Candidatus Termititenax aidoneus
AAATTTGCGTTTTTTAAAATTCATTTTTCTGGCAAGGGTCTTTCTGACGGCATGATTAAAAGAGCGATTGTTGGCAACTCCCTCAAAGCAAAGTATTGTTATTGTAAAATATTTAGAAGTAGTTTTGCGCTTAAAGTCAAAACCTAAATCACCTGATTCGTCTAAATAGAGATACCACATTGAAATATTTTACAGGCACACCTAGTAGACGACAACTGATGCTTACTGCCCCAACAAAATCCCACCAAAATCCCCCACCCTAACTAATTTTGACGCTTTCTTATGCGTTGAAACGCCTTGAAACGCAAAATAAATTTTTAATTATTTTCTTGAAAATAAAACATGTAAGCGTCTAAAAATGCATAAATCGCCTTGTTTACCAAATATAGGACATATCATATTTTCGTGATAAACTTGTTTGAGTTTTTGCGCCTGTAGCTTTCTAAGCAGAGGGTCGTATGTTCGATTCATGCCGGGCGCGCCACTTTTTGGCAGCAAAAACTTGTGCTCTTGCAATAATTTGATATAATATAAATCAACGTCCTTATGGTGTTGAACCATAAGCCCCCCTGGGTAGCTTGCTACGGCCAGGGGGTCATTTTTTTCTGAAATAAGGCGATTCATGAGTGATTTGCGCGTTAGTTTTTACATCGATGGCTTCAATATTTATCATAGGCTTAAAGATTATCAGCGAAAAACAGGAAAAGTTTATAATTGGCTAGACTATAAAAAACTTTGCCTGTCCTTTTTAAGGGAGAAAGAAACCCTGGCTGATCTTTATTTTTTTACCGCCGTATCTGATGAGTTTGGGGAAGCCTCCGTTGCCAGGCATAATAAATATATAACTGCCTTGGAATGGCAAGGTGTTAAGATTGTTAGCGGGTATTTTAGTAAGAAGAAAAAGAAATGCCGCGTTGAAAATTGCGATTACAAGGGTAGTAAATATTTTCGGGACAGAGAGGAAAAACAAACAGACGTAAATATTGCTCTGCAAATTATTAAGGATGCTATTCAAAATAAATATGACAAATGTTTTTTACTGTCCGGTGATAATGATTTTGCGCCGGTGCTAAAAACTGTTATGGAGGTCTATCCAAATAAACAGGTTGGTTTAATTACTCCGCCGTTTGAGGATGGAATTGTTAATCTCGCGCCGATGACGGAATTAAAAAGCGCGGCTTACGAGAACAAACAGACGCATAAGAAATTATCCATAAAATTGCACTTTAACGACTTGCAAGGATTTTCCTTGCCGGCAACTCTTGAAAAAGCAGACGGACAATCGTCAATAAAAATGCCTAAAGAATATACAACATTTTGAAAATCCCGTTTAGATAGCTTGTTTATGGGATAGACATATTATAAAATCAATGTCGTTTTTTCGCGTTGATGGCCTATAAATTTTGAATATTGTTTTTTGAATTGTGGTGGGCGTAGCTCAGTTGGTAGAGCGTCAGATTGTGGTTCTGAATGTCGAGGGTTCGATCCCCTTCGCTCACCCCACTTTAATTATTTGAAACAGTTTCTTCCGCAAATCTTTTATCCCGCACACCCAATCCGCGCCGGCTTGTTTTAAATAACTTTCCGGCAGACTGGTGGTAACGGCCAAACAGCGCATTTGCGCGGCTTTGGCGGAGCGAATGCCCAGCGGCGCGTTTTCGATGACCAGACATTCCGCCGGCCGGAGCGCCAATTTTTTCGCGGCTGCCAGATACGGCTCAGGATGCGGTTTGCTGCGCGCGACCATATCGCCGCCGACCGCGCAGTCAAATAATTTGAGCAGAGCTTTGGAGATCAGCCTGGGCATATCGCCGCTCGGCGTGCCGCTGACCAGGCCGAGGCGGTATTTTTGGACTTTCAATTCCCGAAGCAATTCCGGCAGACCGGGCATGATCTGCCGCCGGAATATTTTGTGGAATAATTTTTGCCGGTAATTAAAAATTTTCCGCCGGAACGCTGGATCGTCCGGCAGATTATTCTGGCTCAAATAATGCTGGAGCGTGATTTCCCATTTTTCGCCCTCATGCTCGTAAATGTTCTGCGTGTTGACCGTAATGCCGTATTTTTTGAGCGCCTCGTACCAGGCGAAAAAATGATAAGGCATGGAGTCGACAATGACACCGTCCATGTCGAAAAGCAGCGCGCGGATTTTTGACATGGCTGGCAGTCTAGCATATATTTAATCCTATGATCATCGGTGTTACGGGCATTATTGGCAGCGGCAAGTCCGAGGCGGCGCGCCTGCTGGCACGGCGTTTTGCCGCGGAGCACATAGAGGTGGACGCGGTCGGACATCAGACGCTGGCCGAAAATAAATTTGTGCGCTGCGGACTGCGCCTGTTTTTTGGTTCGACGGAACGGCGGGACATAGCCGCTCAGGTTTTCAAATCTCCGCTCAAACTTTGGCTGCTGAACGCGCTGACGCATCCTTTTATGCGGCGGATTATCCGGCGGCGAATCCGCGCGCCGCGAAAGCATGAAGGGATAATTCCCAGGCATTTTGTCATTGACGCGGCGCTGCTTTACCAGATGGGTTTGGCCAAATACTGCGACAAAGTACTTTTTGTCGACGCGCCGGAAAATCTGCTCTACGAGCGGCTGACGGCCAGAGGGTTGACCGCCGGCCAGGTCTGGCGGCGGCTGGCGGCCAATCAAAAAGTCTACATATATAAGAAGCACGCGTACAAGGTCATCATCAATGACGGCTCGCTGGCCGCCCTGCAAAAAAATATCGAGAATTTTTGAAGTACCTGCCGCGATACGCTCCCTGAGCGGCACGCACTGAGCGTAGCCGAAGTGAGTCGAAGGCCTGCCCTGAGCTGAGTCGAAGGCCTGCCCTGAGCTGAGTCGAAGGCCTGCCCTGAGCTGAGTCGAAGGCCTGCCCTGAGCTGAGTCGAAGGGAGCGTAATACGGTCACTGAGCGAAGTCGAAGTGACCGACACAGGCATATATTTCCCAAAACTGGGTATATATTCAGATAAGCGAGGTGTTTTTTTATGGCCGTCGGTTCTATAGAAGACAGCGTTATTGCCAAATTAAAGCTTGATGAATTGCAACCAGAGGAAAAACCGGCGGCGCTGCTGGCTTATTTTGATTCTGTCATCACCGGCAAGACCCGCACCAGTCCGGTCGAGTTGAAAGCCGTGCTGAGTTTGCTCTGTTCCTATAAAGACTTAGACCGGAAAAAAGAGATCACCGCTTATCTCAACACGCATCAAATCTCGATGGAGCATTTTTTCAGCGACAATATGCAGCGTTTTGACCGTTTTGAATTTAAGCCGTATTTTCTGAAACTCAAAGGCATCGAGCCGGGACACGAGTTTGCCGTGCCGGTCAACGCGCGGCGCAATTTTGAAAATATTCAGCCGCTGAACACCAAGCTGTACAAAGACCTGCTGGAGAGCGATCAGCAGGCGCTGCAGCTCAAAAAAGCCGCGCTGCAAAAAGTGGACCTGCCGGCTATCGCCGCGCGCCGCGCCGAGGAGAGCCGCAAGATCACCGATGCGCTCAATCAGCTCAAACTGCGCCTGGACAAAGATTTGCAGTCCGGCGCCGTGACCAAAGAGCAGGTTTTGGCCAAGCTGCGTTTTGTCGAAGAGCTTTATTTGCCGGAGCTGCAACTGCGCCACAACGAGCCGGCTTTGCAAAAATTGGCCGAGCTGCTTTTTGCCGGCGCGGAGCAGGCGGCGGTTGACGAGGTGTTTAGTTCTTTGAAAATGCCGCAAAAACAGCGCGAGGCTTTTTGTGAAGCGCTGGCCAAGAAGATTTAAAAAGGGGAATCCATGCCGCAAGAGAAAGTAATCGAGGATTTTTTTACCAGCGCAGCTGGCGCGAAAGCAGACAGCGCGGCGGACGGCAAAACTCCAGCGGACGAAGCCGGCCGGAAAAACAAAGCCGGAAAATCCGGCGCAGCTCCCGCGCCGCCCAAAGACCTGCTGCCGCCGATCAGCAATACCGCGGCCGCGGTGCTGGACACCGGCGCTTTTTTTGCCAACAGCGCGGAAGAATTGCGGCAGCATAAATCAACGCGCGCGGCGCATCAGCGGCTGGGACGCAAGCCCGGCGAATTGGCGCTGACGATTTTCGGCGAGTTTGTCAACAGCCGCGACGCGGCGCAGGTGCGCCGCGCCGCGTGCCACACGTATTTATTGCTGCGGCAGGGCAGCCTCAAAGAAGCGGCCAGCCAGTTCAAAACTATACCGGATGATCTGCAGGAAGAAATTTTTTTCACTTTGCTGGACGCGGAGTCCGGTTATGATCTGCGTTCGATACGCGCGGCTCTGGGGCAGTTGGCGCGCGGCGCGCGGATCTCGGCGGAGCTGAAAGCTAAGGCGGCGGAAATTTTGAAGGACGGCAGGCAGGGTTATTTGGCCGAATTGACGGCCAATCTCCGCGGCTCTCTGCGCGCCGTCGCGGAGCAGCTCGACAATATTGCCTTGCCGTCCGCCAAACCAGTATTTAAAAAAATGGAAAAAGATCTTTACCGCCTCAAGGATGCCGCGCTGCGCGCCGCTTATGCTGAGCTAGAGGAACGCTTCGCCGCTTTTTCCAGTCTGCTCGCGGAAAATCAAAAATTATTCCTGGCGCGGCAAATCGGCCTGAAAGAACTGGCTTTTTATTTGGACGCCGCGGCGCTGGCGCTGGACAATGTTTGTGATAGTTTTTACGCGCGGCTGGACGCGTTTAATGAAACGCGGACAGCCGCCTCGTCCGCAGCGCGGCTGGACGCGTTTAATGAAACGCGGACAGCCGCCTCGACTGGCAAGTCTGGCGCGGCGGATTTTAGTTTATTAAAGGACGCTGTGCTGGCTGAGCAGGCCAAAAGATATTCCGCTCTGGCCGCGCTGCTGCGGCGGGAGTATGAGCAGAGCGGCGGAACGCTGGTGCTCAAATTAAAATCCGACGCTTATTTTTTGGTCAACGCCGCGCTGAGCGGTTTGAACGCCGTGCCTTTGAGCGTCTTGTTTTGCGATCTGGAAGCGGAGGCCGCGCCGCTGAATACTCCGGCTGACTTGAATTTCTTGGACGGCTGCTATGAATACAGCCGTCAGTACAAGAGCGGCACAGCTATCGCTTTTGACGTGATCGTCCGGCTGATCCGGCAGGACGCCTGGACTGTCAGCCAATGGGACAAAACGAAAATTGACGAGTTGCGCAAATTGGCGGAGTTTTGCGTACAGGCCAAAGCCGCGCTGCAGGATTTTGCCAGAAAACTGGAGAACATCAAAGAGATCAAAAAGATGGACATAACTCTGCTGCTCTTCAATGCCGCCGCGCGTTTTTTGCAGGACATGGGCAAAGCTCTGCAGAGTTTGAATAAGACCGCGGCTGTTCAAGAAGTTTTGGCGCAGCGCCGTTTTTTGCTGGAAGACACGCGCTGGCTGCAAAATATTTCACTGCTTTGTCAATACGCCGGATAGGTAGAGATTCTGTCCCGGCCGCTGCGTTCCCTTCGCTCCCTGAGCCTGTCGAAGGCTCGCCCTGAGCTTGTCGAAGGGGGAGCGTACACCCGGCGGCTCGAGAGCCTCGCCGACCGGACACTGCGCTCCCTGAGCGGAGTCGAAGGGAGCGATAGCACGTCATAGAAAAGTAATATTTAACAGTTACACACAGTTGACATTTTTTGATATATTTAATAATATGTGAAATATACTGCCTATGACTGTTAAGTAAAATTTAAGGGGAAATCCATACAGCAAAAAAAATCGATGCATTTTTTGTATATTTGCCGCCGATAGGTAGTCTGTATACAAAAAAATGTACGGGGGAAGTGTCCATGCTAAATAAAATAAAAGCGCTGCTGGGCGCGGGTGTTTTTCTGCTGGGGATAACCGCGCAGCTATCGGCCGCTGGTTCTTATCTGGAAACTGGATATGGGGATTACGATGTGCAAACCCCCTCGCAAAACAACATTTACGACAGTAAATTGACTATCGACAAGTATATTTTTTCCGGCTCTATTATTACGAAGACGCATGGGTTTATGAGCGGCGGCGGCAGCGGCCAAATTTATACGCCTACTATTTATAACAATATGTCTACGGAATCAACGTCTCCAAATATCATTGTAAATGGCCCGGGGTATTCGTACAACCAAGGCGGTGAGCAGAGATATGAAATGAGGAAACTTGGCTTATATACTTCCGAAAGATTATTGCCCGGTTTTCCGGCTGTGCCCAAAGACCAGTCCATGCAGAAAGCCCTGGGGATTTTTGATGTTTACCCGGGGAACGCGGATATTATTAATAATGAAGATATTCATATTTCTTTCAAAGCCTATGCGAAACACAACAGCGGAGTCTATGTAGCGCCGTATATGAAACTTCCGGGCACGAAAATTATTATTGCTGTTTTAGAAGGAAGCGCAAACACCAATGCGACAACAGCAGAGTTTACTGTTGGCGACGGAAATTCGGGAAATAATTATGATCCGATACTTAATAATACTAATAATGGATGGACTGGGACGATTACCTCCGGACACAATGATAGTCTGGCTTACGGTTTTACGTTTGTTTATAACAATGGCACTCTGCCCTCCGGATCAAAAGTACGCCTGATTATTCAGATGCCTTATGCTCAAGGCGGCGATCCTGATGAGATGGACTATTTCTTTATGACGCAAGGCGTGCCTTTTCTGCAAAAAGTGGTTTCCAATAACACGGAAGTTGGCCAGTTGGCAGCGGGAGGATCAGGTCAGACAGGACACGATACTTTGAATTCACAGCTATACGGCTGGACCGCGTCCGGCGGCGGTGATATCAACGGCGACGGTTTTCCGGATCTGGTGGTCGGCGACCCGTATTTTAAATACACAAAAGACAGCAATACCAAAGCGACTGGCCGGGTTTATGTTTATTTGGGTGGGCCGGACAAGATCTTGAGTACCCAGGATCTGCCGCCTCCGGATATTATTATTGAGAATCCGAGCACTGAAAGCATCGATTCGATGGATCGTGAGTTTGGCTTCAAAGTGAAATTGGGGGATATTAACAACGACGGCTTCGCGGACATAATTGTCGGACAGCCTTCTTATGGCACTACTCAAAACATGATCAATGCCGGACGCATTTTGATTTATTACGGTGGCAGACAGATCAAGACTGGCGAACTGGCGATGAATTTAATAGATACCAACAAGATGATTAAGCCGTCAGTTATAATCGAGAATGATACTCAAACTCAAACTAACGCCGATCCGTATACTGATCCCAAATTTGGCGCGGTGTTTGATGTGGGCGATATTAACAACGACGGCTTTGCGGATATTATAGCCAAAGTGGGCAACAATGTAGACTATACCCAGAATAGAATCTATGCAATTTCCGGCAAGGATATTTCAAAAGACACAGACCCGGAACTGTCGCGCAAAATTGAAAAACGCGGTCTGAAGAGCTTGAATGCAGAAACCTCTATTTATGCTTTGGCCGGATCTGAGGTGGCCGTCATCGGTGACATGAACAGCGACAAAATCCAGGATTTTGCGGTTTCTTATCCGCGGGCAGGCGGCAGCCAGGTCAGTGATGTGCGCGTGTTTTTTAGCTACTCCAGTAATGATGGTAATCTGAAAGGCTTCACCTACACCAATCCGGGCATTTTGTTTACGGATCTCAGCGCCAATAACGCTTATTTCGGCGTTTCTTTAGCCGGCGGCGACATCAATCATGACGGCTACGCGGATTTAATTGTCGGTAAAATGATGGTAGTTGGGAATGACACCTCCGGCAAGGTCTTGGTTTTGCTGGGCTCCGGCGCGCGGAGCGGCTACGGTTCACAGGTTTTTTATAACGGAGATGATCCGAGTAAAACTTCTGCCGGTATTATCGCGATCAACGATCCTCTGCCGGCCAAGAACGATATCTATGGCAGTTATAACTACGTCCGCCTCGATGATGGTACAGAATACAAACAGAAGACCAGAACTGCCACACAGTTTGGCTTGAGAGTGGCGGCGGCGGATATCAACAATGACAGTTATGCTGATATTTTGATCGGCGCGCCGTATTATGGCGAGTCTCAGATTGGCGCGGTTTATGTGGTTTTGGGCTCCAGTTTAGAAGCCGACCGGGTGATCAACGCGGATCATTTGGAAAAATATGTAATCACCGGCCCTTTTGCCAACGCGCATTACGGCATGACTATTGCGCCGCTGGGCGATTTTAGTCAAAACGGCTACAACGATATTTTGATCGGCGCGCCGGGTTTTGTGGGCGAGAGTACATTTGAGGGTTTTCCTATGAGCGGCGGCCAAAATCAAGTGCCCAGCCACAGCATTGATATTTTTTCCAATCTTTACGGAGTGGACAATGCTCTGCCGGGGCTCTTGCTGTCCGCGGCCAATCCCCGGAGCAATGAAACCGGTTGGAAAGAGGAGAGCCAAACCATAAACCTGGTTTTTTATGACCGCGGCAAAGCCGGCCTGAATTTTGACAGCATTCATGTGTATTTGCGCAACCGCGATGATTATGCGCCAGCGGGAATGATCCTGAACAGCAAAAAAATCGCCAACGACTACCAATCAAAAGTTGGCCTGGACTTTACATTGACCGATTTCTGGGCGTCTTCCGAGAATTATAAAGAACCAGGAAAATCAATACCCCACTATGATGGCGCAGATAACGATACGAAGCTGGGCCAGTGGTACAGCCCCACTAATCCTTTTATTACACCTATCAGCGACCAGTTGCAAGGTGTTACGCTGAACCGCTACAAGGCCAATCCGCGTTTTATCGGCCTGTCTTTTAAGGCAAAGCCAAGAGAGGATGGCAGTAAAATTCTGGCCGACAGCCGAGATTATCAATTGTATATTCAAGTCAGCGACCGCGGCGGTCTATCTGAGATAACGGGTTTTGACGATGACCGGAAAACCGAGATCACTTTAAATATCTCGACCAATGAGCCTTTGTATGCGTCTATGAATTACAAAATAGAAGAGTTGGGTAGCACAGATGATATTGCCCGGACAGGTCAGATCGTCAAGCTGGCGGATATGAATTACGACGGCATTGAAGACCTGGCGGTCGCTTATCCGAATTGGCGTATGCAGGAAAATGTTCCAAATAATAATAACGACAAGCGTTATGGCTACCGCGGCAAAGTTGAAATATATTTCGGCTCGCCGGATCAGAAATTTACTTCCGAGAATAGGAGCATTATTTATGGCAGAGAGGATGCATATAAAAATAACAATAATGACACCATGAATGACTTCGGTTTTGGCCTATCCGTAGTTTCCGCGAAGATGAATGTTCAAGACGAGCCTGGCTTAATCGATGTTTTGCTGATCGGCGCCAAGGACTATGTTTATCTGGTCAAAGCGGACAGCGCCTTGCCCAATTTCACTGAGCAGACGAGCCAGGAACTGGGAGAAAACAAAAAGCTTAGGCTGAGAGAGATGAATAATGGGACAGGTATTGTGGAGAATTCGTATACGCCCGGCAAAATGGTTGCGCTCCGAGATACCGAGAATCCGACTTCAGACTATGTCGCCGTGCTGAATAAAGCCGGCACACACTATATGCTTATTAAGGGTAAAGTGGATTCACAGTATCGATCCAAATGGTTTAGCGTTAAGACTGGCGAAATTGATCCCGTCCATCCTACCACTGTTGAGGATTATGATGATAGTATCCAAATGATCGCCGGCAATGTTTTGGAAGCCGGTCGTCAGCAGTTGATCTTTGGCAACATGAAGAGTAGTCCTAATCTGGTGATCATTCATAAGATTATGGATACAATTGATAAGGATAGTGACACGAATAATCCAATAACGATTCTTAGTAATGAGGGTAATAATTTTGGCTTTGGCAGTTCCCTGGCGGCTGGTTATTTTACTACTCCATTAGGATCTAACGGTCTGCCAAAAGATAAAAGCAATAATGAATATCCTTTGCAAGATTTAGCTATCGGTCTGCCAGAAGCTAAGATCAATGAAGCCATCGAAGCCTCAGGTTTAGTGTTGATCATTAAGGGCGGGAGTATCAAGGCAGGTGATATTTCCTCGGGTTTTGGAGAGAAAGAAAAAAATTATTTTCTGCGTTTCGGCGAAACACCAGGCGGTAGATTTGGCTCCAGCCTGGCCGCGCTCAGATATACAGGCTCGCCCTTGCATTTGACTCGTTTTGATGATGATGACTCTTACCATGACGATTATGATGATCTGGCAATAGGCGCTCCGGGTGAAGGCAAAGTATATATTTACCGCGGTGAAGATACGGGTTTGCCGAAATACGCGAGCACCGCTTATATAACAAATAGAGATAACACTTATTCTAATTATGGCAAGTATCTGGCCAATGCTGGCGATCTGCAGCAGACAGGCTCTGAGTTGCTGGCGATATCTGCACTAGGCAAAATAGATTTTCTGCGCACCAACCGCATGCTGGACACCGAGCCGCCGATCATAGATTATATGTATCCGGAAAACAATCAATATGAAGTGGAGAGAAATGCCACGATCTCTTTTATCGTCAAAGATGTTTCCGGCGTCAATCAGTCTCAATTTAATGTCGTGAGAGTCATCAACGGCCGCGATGTGTCGATAGTCAACGGCGGCGTTGTCGTGCAGGGACAGCAGTATCTCAATGGCGGCAAGATCTTTAGGCTGAGCGTGGTAGATCCGCAAACCGAAGAACCAGTGCCGTCGGGCATATCGCCTCAGGTCGTCCGCTATGACTTGGCTTTGGCTGAAGGCACTCAGTGGAATCCGTCCGAGGTGATGGAATTCAAAGTAACAGTCGGCGACGCGCGCCGGGTCTATGTCAAGGAAGGCGATTTGGTCAGAGCGATAGTGAAATCCAAGACCAAAGATTTTTCTTATGGCTTTGTCGCCAAATTTTCAGACAATGAAGAGGTCGGCACGGCTAACGAGATCGTCGGCGAGAACACCGATTCTTATTTTGGTTCGGCTCTGGCCTATGTAGGCGATGTCAATAAAGACGGCTATCCGGATTTTATCGTGGGTGAATACGGCAACAACGCTTACGGCTGGATGTCCGGCAAAGCTTATCTTTTCCTGGGAAACAAAGATCTTGAAAAAATGTGCAAACCCGCCGCAAAGTTTTCTTTGGCTATGGGTGATACCAATAGCGTGGATCGTTTTGGCAGCAATTCCGCCAAATTTGGCTGGCGCGTCGCTCCGGCCGGCGATCTCAACGGCGACGGCTATGATGATGTGGCGGTCATGGCGGTTAATTCTTCGACTTTTGGCGGTGAAGTGTTTGTGCTTTTTGGCAACCCTGACCCGCGTCAATCCATGGCTGTTAATCCGGATTCCACCCTGGAGAAAGAAACAAAGCGCATCTATCTGTCCCAGCCGGCGCCGCAGTCTTTTGCCTGGGACAGCGATTATATTAATTTCCATGCTTTGTCGATCCGCGCCGAGGCCAATGCCAGCGGACCGGACGGGCTGGGTTATGGTCTGCACGGTGGCGGCGATCTCAACGGCGACGGATTTGACGATCTGATCATCGGCGCGCCGTATCATGATGAAGGCTCTGTCGAGGCGGCCGGCCGGGTTTATATACTTTACGGACGGGAAAATCTGATCGATATATACGCGCGCAAGTCTTATAAATACAGCAGCGTGATTTCCAGCTATGCCGGGCCGCTGATGCTTAAAAATGCTGAATATAAAGCGACGAATCCGGACAGCAGCGCGTTTATGCCCAAAATATATCCGATAGCTTATATTTCTGATCCGAATCCTGAGCATTATGGTTTATTCGGCTGGAGCGTTTTGACCGGCATTAATTTGAACGGCGACACTTATGCGCGTACCAAGACTTTCAACGGCATAAGCGAGACTGTTACGATCCAGATCAGCGATCTGGTAGTCTCGGCTATAGGCGCGGATAAGCAGCGCGGCAAAGTCCATATCTACAGCGGCAAAGTTCCGGCGTCGGATAGCCAGGCGGTTTACGGCGTGGATTATGTTAAGTTTTTCCAAGGCGACGATTTGGGCGATAAATTTGGCTACAGCCTGGCCAATCTTGGCGATGTTTCCGCGGACGATAATAAAGGCTACGGCGCCAAAAAAGATAATCCGGTCGGCCAGGATTTCGTGGTCGGCGCGCCGGGGGCCGGGGCTACTGGCGAGGACAAACGCAAAAATACATCCGGCGCGGCCTATCTTTATGTTTCGCGGCCGGAACGCGCCGATTTTGACCATATCGAACGCGAATTGGCGGTTTACGGCCAGAAATCCGGCGATCAATTTGGCTATGCGGTGTCCAATGTCGGCAATCTGGACAACGACCCTCTGGGCAACAATGACTTTGCGGTCGGCGCGCCGTATTGGGACAAACTTAACTACAATACGACATCCAAGAACTATACAGTCGTTTCAGCTAATGTCGGCCGCGTGTATATTTTTGGCACAGTTCTGGCCAATAACGGCACGGAAGCTGATCCGGTCTATGATCTGAAAACTTCGATTTATCCGGCGCAGATCGCCACCGGCGTCGCGGACAACACTTTCTTTGGCGCTGCGATCGCCTATTTGGGCGATATTGATGAGGATTTTAGCCCGGAATATTTGGTGGGCTCGCCAGGCTACGATCAGGGCATTGCTTTTTCCACTGTCAAAAGCAATATTGGCCGCGTTTATTTCTATACCAATCCGGACCTGGTCAATCCTCTGGTGTTTGGCCCCGAAGAAAAATTGTATACCTGGCCGCTGCCGGGCGACACCTCAGCGGAGCTGTACAGCCTCACCCAAGGAGGCACACTCAACTATAATGAGCCGGTGCGTTTCCGCATCTTTGACGACCGCGCGGTCAAACTGGACTCAGTGCTGGTGGAGCTTGATCCGCTGAGCAAAAATCACGTTTCCCGCTACATGTTTGTGCCGTCGCAGACTGGCAAGAAATACTATACGTATGTCAACCGCAAAAATGTGGATTTCTTCCTAAATCTGGGCGGGGATTTTTATCACGACACGACTTACAATATCCGCATTTACGCCACGGATCAGCGCGGCAATGCTCTGGATTATTATTATGAGGAGGGCGTGAATCACAATAACTATACTTACCTGCCTTTTGGCCGAGGCACTACAGGCAACAACAGCTATATCACCAATGTGCCGTGGCCGATGGCCGAGCGCAACGACGCGGACACGATTCGCACGGATAATAGAAAACAACATATTAAGCCGTATTTTCAATATTCTTTCCACACCACGAAAAATGCGGTTGGTGAGCCGGAGGTAGAAATGTTTTATATAACAAAACAAGATGACAGCATCCCTGATTACTTTGATCAAGGAGACCTCAAGCTGTATCTTGATTTAAGCAGGGGCTCCGGAGTTAATTTGACAAGTTATAATATTTTCACGCTGCCAAATAATGTTTTGACGTATGCGAGCGGTAAAGGGGTAACCTTCGGTGTAACCAAAGATATTAATATTGCAGATAAGCCGTTTAAGAAGAATGGCGATATATGGAAGATTGCCGGGGATAAAATTGATGTAAATCTTGGCGGGGATGGTATTTTCACGATAGGCATTTGGGCCAGCAATGACAACGGGTACGCTATGACCCCCAAACTGCGCACTTTTGTCTACGATACCGATCCGCCCAGTATTGTTACCGGCGTGTTTGTCTCGACGGAGAAAGACGCCAACGGCAAAGATGTTACTGTTACCATGAATTATTTGCCGGCGGCAGGGAGCACGCGCAATGCCGACAACGGCGTGATCAATTTTGCTATCGTGGATAAAGGCAGCGGTTTGGATGTGGTCAGCGCCAACGGCGCCATTGATCTCAGTAAATTCGAGGTCTATATCAGCGCCGCGACCTCGAAAAACGGCACAACAATGCCTGAGCAGCGCGTGTCGCTCGATAATTTGAGCGTCAACGCCAGATCTATGGATTATCCGGACGGCTCCAACAGCGCCAAGCCGACAACTCTGTCGGTGAGTATTCTGAATTATGAGTTTTTCTATGAAGACCTGGTAACTATCCGAGTCAAGGTTACCGACAATATCGGCCGCCCGGCTGATGTAAGCTACTGGTATCGGGTGTCGCCGGATTATCGTCCGCCGCAGATCACTTACGGCCGTCCGCCGCTGATCGAGACCGGCGAATATACAATGGGAGAGTTGGCTCTCTCGCTCAATGCTTATGATGATGTGGGGGTTAGCTATGTGGCTTTTGCGGTGCTGGAAGCCGACGTTGTTCCATCTATTGAGGGCACTACGTATTTGGCCATGTCCAAAGATGCAACCGGCACTAGAAACTTGGAACTGAAAGTCAGCCAGGATAGAACTCATAGCGAGACGACCCTGAATTATTCCGGTGTCATGGATCTGTATATGAAGGGAGTGAATCATCCAACTGTAGCGCCGGACGGCATGCGTTATATACGCGTGGCTTTTGGGGACGAGCAGCGCAATCTCAGCGAATGGACAACTTGCTCGGTTATTTTGGATGCTGATTCGGAGACCGGCGGTCCGCTCATGCCGACTATTCTCGTAAACTATCATAGTCATGACGTTAGTCCGGACAACCGGGACTTAGTCGGCCTCAATATCCCGCATGTGAGCACCCAGCCGCTGTACTTCAATAAAGACACCGGGTTGGTCGATCTTTATGTATTTGCCAGAGACACAATTGTTTCGCTTAACGGTCAAGCGGTAACGCCGCCGCCCAACTGGTGGCCGAACGAGGCGGACACCGGCGAAGACCGGCCGCTGGGCGTGGTAGTCTCGGTTTATACACTCGACAAGAACGGCAATATGATCTGGAATCCCCGCCAGGGCGTCGGCAGCTTTAAAGCTTACTCCGATGTGATCCTGCCGTACCGTGATCTGATCGAAGCTAAAGACAATCAATACACCAAATTTGCCATGCGCAAAATACCGAGCTTCAATCTGTCTGATTATGTGCCGGCAGCCGACAACTCGCTGGGCGAAGTCCTGGATCTGTATGTGAATTTTGTGGACAATGACGCTTTGCTGCCGATAAGTTTCTTTACCATGCCGGTCAACACCGATAATGAGTCTCTGCAGCTTGGTGAAAACAATTGGAATAATTATTTGTTCCTGGAATATCCAGCCCTGGCCAGCCATGAAGTAGTAAACGCGCGCTATCCGACCCTGGTTACTCATAGCTACACTTCGAATAGTGTGGGTCTAGATATATACAGCTATCATCCGCTGAATGATTTGCAAGGCCTGGTTACTTCTGGCTGGGTAACATATCCCAGTAATCCCAAAACGCTTGAGCATAGAAATGTGATCGAGATGGCTATGCTGTATGGCCGGGTTACGGAGAGTAGATACCAGGGTAATAATATTCGGGTTAATTTTTCAGAAGAGCCCAAGCATCTCCGCCTGTACTACGATAATACTCCGCCGGAATTGACCGATCTGCAGGCTTTTGGCGGACGCGCGGGCGGCGAAAGCTATCTTTACAAAGCCAATTCCTACAGCGCGAACCGCGATTACTTGAAATTTAACGCGAAGTATAGAGACGTTATTTCTACCAATCTGACTGTGCAGCCGCTGGCTGTGCATAAATTGTATTATCAGATCATTGCCGTAACCGCCAATGGCGAAGACGCTATGATCTGGGTCGACACCAAAGGCTGGAGCGCTTTTTATGATAAACAAAAGTCTGAAGCCAATCAAGGCAAAGGACTTCAATATGACCGCGTCGGCAACTATCTCTCTTATGACGGCACTACTTTGAACGCCGGCCAATGGATTTATCTGGCCGGTCCGACCAGTAATAAATTGGATAAAGATCCGGATAAGATAATGGGCAACTTGTATGAGTATTTTGAGGGCGCTATTACTGCCAGTATCAGTGATACAAAAAATGATCCGTCAAGATGGAAGCCCATTACGGACGGATACAGCGCTTGGCTGACCAATCCCGACAATAGCCCGAATATCAATAGTGATGTTGGCTCTCCGCGCCAAAGAACCAATTTGACGCCGACGGAGCAGATCACACTGGCAGGCTTGAAAGGCTCAGCCCTCTTGACCGTCAAAGACGCGGACGGCCAGGATATTAAGGTCAGCGCCAATAAATTTGTGGTGGAGGATCTGGCCGCCAAATACATGGCCTCCGCCAATTTAAGTTTGTGGACGGCTCTGGATGTCGCTGACTCGGACATTAATGATAAGACTAAGCCGATTGACGACTGGACTACGCTGTATTATCCGGTGGAGATACCCGTCAGTTTGGACGTTGGAGCGATGTATTTCCTGCGCGTCGCCGCGCGGGATCAGGCCGGCAATTTCTCTAAGATCATGATCAGCAATCCGGTCTATGTTGACTTTGACTCACCCAATCCGCCGTCTCACAATTATGCCAGCAATCTGCCCCTCAATAGAAACAGATTTGACATTGATTTTTCGGATGATCTTTCCGGTCTGTACAACTTGGCTTTTATCAAAAACACCGACAGAAGAGATCTGCAGTATATCTATATGGACAATATCACGATAAATCCAGAGTCGCTGAGAGATCCGCGCCTTATTACCACTGATCCGGATGCCCCCAAAGTCAATACCGGCAACTACACCTATGATTATCAACAGCAGGTTACGCAGAACTGGAAGATTGATCCCAAATTATGGGATAAGCTGCCGTCCGGTGAAAAAACAACACTATACTTTATTCTGGAGGATGCGGTGGGAAAAACGTACAGCGACCTCACCAGCGACTCGGAAGGCTTTTCCTTTGTCAAAGACGTAACCGCGCCAACGCTTGATCCGAGAATGTCCAGCGAGGAAGGCATAGAGGAGTACGAAGCCGGAGGCTCTGTTCTGCGTTACACGCGAGACACAGTTTTGACGCTCAACGTGCAGCCTATGGAGGCGCATCTCATCGTGGTGACAGATGTAACTCCCAGCGCGGTGCTGGCTAGCGTTACCGCGGATGAGCGCATCGATGACGGGCAGAAATATTATGAAAACGAGTATTTTCTGCATGATGATCTGCAATATATCAAGGATTTCAGTTTTGAATGGGAAGGCGATCATAGTATCCGCAAGCCCTGGTATGTGCAGTTGGCCAAAGCGCAAGAAAAAACCAAGAAAAGCGTAGACGACACCGATAGAGGCACTCCTACTGAGTCGGTCGACGACACGCGCTCGACGCTCAATATCGTATTCCTGTCGTCCGCGACGGACGCCAAAGACGATCTGTATATGTTTGAGGATAAATCTCAGATGGGCGCTCAGGGACATTATGCGCTGGGTGTACACTTTGATATTGACGGTAAAAAAGAAGAAGAGAAGCGAGGGTTTTCTTATAGTGATCTCTGGGAAAACTATGTTTGGGGCGGCCTGGTAACCACTTTTAACGCCGAAGCCTGGAATGATCAATTTCTCACCTACAATTACACGGTCGGCGTCCTGCTCAATGCGAGTAAGATCATCAAAAGCACGGCCTCGCCACAAAATATGATCGGCGCCATGAATAATGCTGCGGATGAGCATTTTGGTTATTTCGGTTTAGTCGTGGAGACCGCCTCTGAGAGAAAGGTCGCGCCGAGAAAAGTGCAGGCGACCGACGACGATTGGGAAAATTGGGTGCTCTTGACCGTTAATGTGGTTATTCCCGCCAACTCTAATGCTGCTGATAAAATTGTTACGATCAGCATACGCCATCTAGATGAGATAGAGAATGATGAGCCTTATAAAATTGGGCTGTTTGGTACTACGAAGCTGTCCGGCACTTTGCTGGTCGACACGCTGTATGTCGTGCCCGGCCTAAACATAACGCCGAACATTCTGGTTTCCGGCAATCAAAATGCCAACGGCTACGACTTTAGTCTGCCCATCGAAAATATGACAAATCGTTATACTGTTTTGGCTTATGATAAAGTCGGCAATGTGGCCGCGCGCCAGGTAGAAGTGATCGGTGATAATACGCCGCCGACCTGGACTGTGCCGGTTTTTGCTCAGTGGCCCGCGGCAAATGAAAGCGAGTGGGTTGAGGAGGCCTATCGCCTGATCACCAGCAACGCGCGGTATCAGGAGGCCCTGCGCGGCAACAAACTAGGCGACAACAAGCGTTATATCGCTTATTTTCAGTGGCCGCCCGAATCCTTCCAAGATGCTACCAATATAACGCCGAGTGTCGCGTACAATCCGCTGGAAACGGAGTACTGGATCTCGCAGAACGGCCAAGTAACACGCCAAATAGTGGAAGGCGGCAAACCGTACAGCGACGCTTTTAGAGACGGTATGGGCTATATGGCCGCTTATTTCCTGGCGCAGGAAGACGGTCAAATGCCGATCTACATGTACAACTATAATATTCTCGAGGCTGAGCTTAAAGGCGAGATCAATAATGCCGAAACCGGCGGTGTAACGGTTAATTATTATGAATGGAAAGAATCCTTCAACACAAACTATGCCTATCCCGGGCCCGTAGACCTTACCAAGATGCAGTACAGGGGGCTAGCGGATGGTTTTATCGCAGGCATCCAATCCGGCGGCTTTTATAAATACAAAGTTACCGCAGTCAATATATTTGGCGATAAACAGGGAGAGTCTGAGCCGGTGTATACCGAGCCGATCTGGTTTGATATTGACGCGCCGACCGTTCATTACACTTACAGCCCCAGTATAACCGAAAGTGTCGAGGTGTGGGATGCGGAGGGCAAACCCACTATGGGCTTCCAATATACCGGCTGGTACACAGGTCCGATCCAGGTTACCGTCAATGCTTATGACATAATCTGGAAAGGCAAAGGGTATGGCAGTGAGAACTGGGTAACCGGCGGTGTCGGTGTGAATAGGATAGAGCTGGTAATCAATGGTGTATCATCAAATCCATACCCCATTAAGGTTGATGAGATTCCTGATAACCAGACTAGGCTGAATAAAATCATCACTTTCAATTTGACCGCGGAGGGCCCGAATTCCTTTAAAGTGCGGGCTATAGACAAATTTGGCTGGGAATCCGAATGGCTTGAGGTAAACGGCGGCCTAAATATCGACAGGCAAAGCCCGGTGCTTAATGTGAATAGCGAGGCAGATGATATGCTGGTTCCCAGTTTTCTGGAGAGCGACGGGGTGACTAAAGTCCATCTGGACGGCAAATGGATCAATAAAGAGTGGATCAAGGCTGCGTCCAAGACCGGCGATGAAAACTACGGCATCGGCTTTACTATCGGGTTTTCCGATCAAAAAGGCGTCGGCACCCAAAAAATGCTCTGGTCGGTCAACGATGTCGAGAAGCAGGGGGTTACTCTGAATAGCGCGGAGTATGGCGTGGCGGGCAGTTTCTCCTATACTCCGCGCGGCTCCACAACCTCGATGCTTGTCGACATACGGGAAGGCGTGGTCGATGGCGTGGTACACAAAAGTTATTTATCTTTGACGCCGCAGGAATATAGTCAATTGAACAGCGCCGAGATATTGACTAGTGTGACTGAGGAGGGCTATACAAACTATTATAGGTGGCTCACTTATAAGGGCGATAATTTTTTCAACGAAGCGGAATTGAGAGCGGCGCTGAATAAGATCAAATTTGCCAATCCGCAAAAAGTTATCGATGCCTGGAGATACCATACCGAGGAAGACTTTCCCGGTGGCGACTTTTTCGAGCGCAAGCCTCAGTATCAGTATTTTTCCGACAACGGCTTTACGCTGTTTGAAGACGGCTATCATATGGTATCCGTGAGTGTGGTGGATAAACTTGGCCATGTTTCTGACGCCAAAACATTCGGTTATGTGCTCAAAGACACAGCTCCGCCGGATATACAAGTGAATCTGGGCGGCAGTTTCCAGTCCGAATGGTATGTCGGCGGATGGAAAGATGACAGCGTCGGGCCGCTCAACGAACTCACCAACAAAACAATGCATCCCAAAGGCATCATGGTCCAGGCGGAAGTCGGCGATCTATTTGCCAACAAAGTCTTGGTCACGGAGTCTTACTATCCGACAGAGTACGCAGCCTATAGTGCAGGAGACATGGAGAACCTCAGGCATTACGATCAGAAAAAGGTGCTCTCGCCAGGCTCCGGCGTGAAAGAAGTAAAGCTGTGGGTTGGCACTGAGTCGGATATGAGCGAAATATCAGTTCTTGCCAGAGATTACGAGTCCAGGGGTATAGATACGCGCTTTGGTTTTTCGATAAATAAGTATCCTCAAGATGAGTATTACTCAGATAGTTACAAGAAAAATGATATTATGTTGTCAGATTTTCTGATCACGCGCAACGGCATCAATATGATCAAATACCAGCTCTGGGATTTTGCCGACAATACCAAAATCCCGCATCCGCTTAACCCCAAAAATAGCGACCCCAGGCAATGGAGCGATGTCTTGAGATCGTATGTCTATCCGAGCGATTTCAATGTGATCCGCGGCATCAAAGTGGACACTTTGCCGCCTTATGCGCTGGCGCTGGAAATCGTCAGCCGCAATATGAACGACATTGACGCTTGGCAGCAGCGGCTTTTGTACAACTCTTATACTGACACGCTGCAGGATAAAGAGGGTTATGAGCCGGTGTATACCAATAAAAAAGAAATAGTGGTGCGTTTTTACGGCAAAGATGACGGCATCGGCGTGAGATACGGTTGGTTCAGCGCCCTGGAGAACGCGGTGTCACCCGGCTACGGCGTAGTAACAGGCACCGCTCTGCCGGTCGATACTTATGTAAATGCCGAAAAATGGGAGGATATCGCCGCGTTTGAATATAGTCCTAAAGTAGAAAGCAAAGAGCAGGGCATTCTGGAATACGCCAATTACCGTATTATCCAGTTTGACGCGAAACAAGGCACACGCAATCTGACCCTGAGACTGGCTGATGATTTTGGCCTGGATTATAAAGTGTCGCGCTCGTCTATATTGGAGAGATCGGCTACTTTCAATTATGCCGACTATGACAATGGCGATGTGGAGGCGGCCGATTATCTTTCCCTGTCGGCGTTGAATAAAGGACTTTATGAGAATCCAGGGTCTCTCGAAGGCGGCTATATGGTTGTTACGGACAACGCAAACTCAAATATTGGCTACTTTATCAGCGGCGGCTGGCTTGACGCGCCGAGCCCAAATAAACTTATCGGTCTAATGGCAGATGATCCGATGGTAAATGGTCCAAATGAAAGTGAAAGTGGTAAAAGAGCGGAGAAAAATGTAACAGGCGGGTATACTTATGAGCGGGTGATCATTACCGCAAACGAGGAGACGATCACGCTGGATGTTTATCTGTGGGATGCGAAGATCGATGGCCGCGAGGATCATTGGTCTGAGGAAATAGTTACTGCGGATAGGATAATCGTTTTCGACAATGAGATTTACGCTTCAGGTATTATGCCGGTAACGCTGCCCATTGCTGAATTACAGTACGATGAGGGTCTAGAGAACTTCGGAAACTGCGGAGGACTATGGACCAATACTACCAATGTAACAGTGTCCTATGTGCACGATGAATCCGGCGAATTGAGCGGCATCACGCATATCATGTTCGGCGGCGACGATATTGTCAGCGTCAGAGTGGCCACCACTAATCCGGCTGTAACCGCAAGCTATAAAACCGGCGAGTGGGTGCCGTATGCTTACGGAATGAGAGGGGTTACCAATGATTATGTGGTTACGGTAAGAGACCCGCTGATCCAAGGCACGCGCAATATCTCTATCATTGGCGTGCGCGACCGCGCCGATAATGCGATCACAGGGAATGTTGCGGGTAATATTATCCATACCGGGGAGTTCTACTATGATATTTACATGCCCAGAGACGCGGAGAACAGGCATCTTATCAAAAATCAGCACGACGATATTCTGAATGGCAAATACTATGTCGGCGCGCCTACTTATAATCTGGAGTTTAACTTCAACGGTGCGAGCGATATCGATATTTTAGAATACGGGCAACGGGGCTATAATTCTCTGCTGTCCGGCAATTACGAAGCCCTGTCGAATAGGGATAGTCTGAAAAACAAACCGGATTTCTGGAGAGAGATCAGAAATATTGCCATGAAAGAATACGAGGGCGACGGCGAGAAATATCTGGTGATTAGATTGTTTGACCGCGGCACAAAGGATATGACGGAATTCAATATGCTGACGATCACTTACAATCACTTCGTGGATAATACTGCGCCGACACTCAGTATTACTGGTCTGCAGGACAAAGATACCGCTTGGTATACGCCCAGAGTGGAGTTCAATCTGAATGTTACGGACAACGGTTCGGGTATTGCTTCGATTGTTTACCAGCTCAGAAACGAAACTGCTGAGATAAATCGCGGCTGGGTAAATCCGCCGGTAACCGAAAGTTATACTTTTAACAGCGCTAAGCGTTATCCGACAGCCAATACGCTCAGCTATATTAAAATAACGGACAGCGGCGACGATAACCGGATCAATATCTGGGTCAAGGACGGCGTCGGCAACGCAGCGACTTACAATGTCCGCGGCATCAAGGTCAATGGAGCGCCGCCGATTATTAGCAGTGTCAGCGTGCCGCAAGGCTCCGGCCTACTATCCGGCAATGTGATTTACACCAATCAAAAGGATCTGCCGTTGTACATACAAGGCCAAAGCCTCGATTACCTTGATTTCATGGTTTCCGATTTGGTAACAAAGCACATGTCTAAGAACAATGCCAAAATCTACAATGTGCCTATTATTGAAGTTCAGTCCGATTTGGACGGCGTGCGCACTATGAATATTGAAGCCTACGATACTCTGTATAATGGTCTGAGTAATAAAACCGGCGCTTTTTACGCGACCAGGTCTTATACAGTAGTCCTCGACCGCACCACTCCGAAATTCTCGGTCAGCACAGCGCCGCACTTTGGTGTACAGCAGATAACAAAGGTTGATGACTCTATGGTTATCGCTGGCGATATTGAGAATCCCAGCGGTACAGGCGAGGCGACGCCGGTGCAGGTGTTCTATCAGATCAACAGCACCGCGGGGGTCTGGCCGGCTCAGGTTTCCGGCAATACCTGGGCTATCTATCTGCGCGATGTGATCGAACAGTCCGGACGCAGCGACGGACAGTACACGCTCCGCATCTATGCGCAAGATTTGGCTGGCAATATTAATCAGGAAGGCGATGCTACTGTTACCTCGTCGTACAGATACTTTGATTTCAGTATGCCGAGTGGTTATATTATGGCTCAGCGCGGCATGATCCTCCGCGGTCTGGATGTCGGCGCTTCGGTCAATAGCAGCGAGCAGCAGGCTATGCAGACGGCCAGCAGCAAATTGGGCGGCGTGAAATACGCGCCGGGGTTAGACACGACCACGCTGCCAATCGTGAAAGAAACTCCGACCGCCAACCCGACCGGCAATATTGTGCTCCAGTACAGCGAAGCGGCGGCCAAGCAGGTTGACGGCAAGACGGATACTTTCCGGATATTCTATCTCGATCAGACCAAGAACGAGTGGGTGCTCGTGCCCGGCCAGGAAAACAAAGAAACCAACGGCATAACCGCGCACGATAAAGAAAACCGCACGCTGTCCGCTCCGATCATCGGTTTTGGCTTGTACAGAATATTTGACACGACTACCTTTGCGGAGGATTTGAAAGATGTGCATATGTTCCCAAATCCGTACAAAGGCAGCGACGGCGATTTGTCCAACGGCGAGGATGATCAGGCCGACCGCGCTCAAATCGTGATCGAGAATATTACGAAGACCACGCGGGCGAAGATCTACACGATCTCCGGCGAATTGGTAGCAACGCTGGAAGATCCGAATCAAAGCACGCATGCTCTGAAATGGGATCTGACCAATAGCCGCGGCGCTAAAGTGGCTTCGGGCATATACATCATCCTGCTGACGGATGAAGAAGGCCATAGATTTATCGGCAGATTGACCGTCGTGCGTTAGCCTGACGGCCGGCTGCCGTGTGATATAATACCCTCTACTTATGCGTAGAGGGTATTTTTTTCTCTTAAAACTTTTTCTGATTATCGTTTGCTTAGGCGGCGCACTGAAATTGCTGGCCTTTTTGCCGCTGGAGAAAGCGCCGCTGTTTTTGACCGGCAAGATTGCCGCGCTGCAAAGACTGGAAAAAGGAGTGGAGAATTGGCTGGCTGATTTTGCCGAAACTTTTCGTCTGGTAGCGGTCAAACGCGGCCGCGACCGGCAGTACGAGATTTTATACCGCCAGCAGCGCGCCGCCGAAACTCTGCTGCAAGCGGCCGCTTATGAAAATAACCGCCTGCGTTCCGCACTGCGTTTTCAGCGCGGCTACAGCGGCAATTTAATACCGGCGGAGATTACCGGCCGCAGCGCCGATCAATGGTTTCGTTTTGCGCTGGCGGACAAAGGCACGAAAGCCGGTGTGCGTTCCGGACAAGCGGTCATCGCGGAGCAGGGGCTGGCCGGCTATGCGGAAACAGTCGGCGCGGATTCTGCGCGCGTGATCTTGATCACCGATCCGCTGGTCAATGTCAGCTGCGTCAATGAGCGCACCGGCGCTATTTATGTCCTGGCCGGCAAAGATCACGGCCGCCTGGAATTAAAATACGCGACGCAGCATTCCGATATTCAGGAGGGCGACCGCCTGCTTACTTCCGGCCATAGCTATCGTTACAAAAAAGGCCTTCCGGTCGGCGTAGTAGCGCGGGTGGAATTAGCCGCCAACAATCTGGCCAAAAAAGTAGCGGTCGTGCCGTGTGTTGATCTGTCCGGCTTGGACATTGTCTTTTTTGTGCGATGAGTTATTTATTGTACGCGCTGTTTTTTTTGCTGGCCTATATATTGCAGACTACCTGGCTGGCGGATTGGCCGGCGCGGCCGGAGCTGCTCCTCCTGGCGGTGTGTTTCGGTTTATCCGGCCGCGCCTGCGGAGGCCTGCTGGCCGGTTTGCTGACCGGGATTTTCCTGGATCTCGCCAACGGCTACGGCTTTTACAACGCCGCGCTGTACGGCCTGCTCGGTCTGCTCTGCGGCTTCATGCCGGTCAGTATTTTTCGGGATTTTCGCTCGTTAGTTTTTGTAAATATGCTGCTGGGCTCGCTGCTGCTGCACGGCGGCTACGCGGTCTTGGCCAAAATTTTTCTCGGGCGTTTTATTTTAGTCCCTCTGCCGCAGTATATTTTGACGCTGCTTTTAAATTTGCTGTTTTTCTGGCTGCTGCAATT
Organism: Candidatus Termititenax aidoneus; assembly: GCA_003864455.1. Taxonomy (GTDB): domain Bacteria; phylum Margulisbacteria; class Termititenacia; order Termititenacales; family Termititenacaceae; genus Termititenax; species Termititenax aidoneus. Next base: position 25,075 of record BGZN01000015.1, read on the forward strand.
TTTTATTAAAGGCAGATACCATGTTTATGATTAGCCGGCACAAGCGCGCCGCCGCTAAACACACTTTGTGGCTCGGCTTTTTTTTGCTGGCCGTCCTGCTGGCGCGTTTGTTTTATTTGCAGATTTTGCAGCACGGCTATTATGATTTTTTAGCCGACGGCATTCGCTCGCGGATCATTCCGGCTATCGCGCCGCGCGGCGTCATTTATGACCGTTACGGCATTGTGCTGGCGGAAAGCAAATTGGTGTACGCGCTGGACGTGCTGCCTTATCAAATCCAGAATCAGGATTTCGTTTTGCGGTTTTTAAAAAACATAAAAATTGACACGTCCGCGCTAGAGCGCAAATTAAAAAACAAAGATTATCTGCCTTATGAGTTGCTGGCGGTGAAGCGCTCGCTGGAGTCCTGGCAGATCGCTTACATTGAGGAAAACAAACAGGCGCTGGAAGGCGTAGTCATCAGCACGCGCATTGTCCGGCATTATCCGCAGGGACGGGAAGCCGCGCATGTGCTCGGTTATGTCGGGCAGATCGGCTCGACAGAGTTGTCCAAGTTAAAAAATTACGGCTATCAGATGGGCGACATTATCGGCCTGGCCGGACTGGAGCGTTATTATGATTCTTACCTGCGCGGCGTGGACGGCGGACAGCCGCTGGAGGTGGACACGCGCGGCAATCCGGTGCGCAATCTGCGGACGCTCGAGCCGGTGCCCGGCCACAATCTGCATCTGACCATCGATTTCGCGCTGCAGCGGGAAGCCTCGCGCGTCCTGGGCGACCGCAAAGGCGCGGTGGTCATTGTCAATCCGCAGACCGGCGAAGTGCTGGCGATGGTTTCCAAACCGGATTACAATCCGAATTATTTTTCGGATTTTCTCTCCGAGCAGGAATGGCAGGAGCTTCGCGCCAAAGATCATCCGCTTTACAATCGCGCGCTCGGCGCTTATCCGCCCGGCTCGATTTTTAAGATCGTCACTTTTTTGGCCGCGCTGGAGGACAAGATCGACACCGCCCGGACTTTTTTTTGCAGCGGCTCGATGCTCGTCAACGGCCGCCGTTTTGCCTGCTGGTATCTTGACCGCGGCGGGCACGGCACGCAGGATTTGCTGAAAGGTTTTGTCAATTCCTGCAATATCGTTTTTTACAATCTCGGTCTCCTGCTCGATCCGCAAAAAATCGCCGATGCCGCCGCTGCTTTTGGCCTCGGCACGGCGACCGATATCGATCTGCCTTTTGAAAATAACGGCTTCGTGCCGACCGAGCGCTGGAAAAAACGCACTTACGGCCAGGAGTGGTTTCCCGGCGACTCGCTGAATATGTCTATCGGGCAGGGTTATTTGCTGACCACGCCCTTGCAAATGGCGCTGCTGACCGCCGCGGCAGCCGATAAACAAGGCCGTTTGTTCAAGCCGTATTTGCTGCATAAAATTGTTTCCGTGTCCGGCCGGCCTGTCCTGCAAAACAAACCGGAGGCCGTGAATACACTGCCTTTTGCGCCGCAGAATCTTCAATTGGTCAGGCGGCTGATGCGCGAGGTCGTCGATGACGGCACAGGTATTAATGCCAAGATCGACGGCTTGGTGATCCGCGGCAAGACCGGCACAGCGGAAAATCTCGGCAAAGATCACGCCTGGTTTGTTTCTTACGGCCCTTACGAAAACCCCGATCTGGCTCTGGCGATTTTTGTGGAAGAGGGCGGTTTCGGCGGCGCGGTCGCGGCGCGCCTGGCCAGAGAAATTTATCTATGGTATGACGCGCGGCAGAGAGGGGCAAAATAATGGATATTTTCCGTTCCGGCTACAGCCCGTGGCGCAATTTTGACTGGCGGTTGTTCGGGACCGGATTATTTCTGTCTTTGCTCGGCCTTTTGGCTGTGGCCGCGACGCACAATCCCGCGCAGCTCAAGCGGCAAATGTTTGCTCTGGCGCTCGGCGTGCTTTTGTTTTTTGCGGTCAGCGTGCTGGACTTCCGTAAATTCAGCCGCGCCGCGGAGATTTTATTCGGCCTGTCCATCTTTCTCCTGATCGTGGTTTTAAATATGGGGCATACAGTTTACGGCGCGCAGCGCTGGATCAATCTGGCCGGTTTTACTTTTCAGCCGGTCGAGCTGGTGAAACTTTCCATGATTTTTATGCTGGCCAAATTTTTTGAGCAGCGGCAGGGCAAACTGGATACGATTTTTGATATTTTGCCCGGCTTCGTGCTGGTCGGCGCGCCGTTTTTTCTGATTTACAAACAGCCTGATCTCGGTTCGGCGGTCGTCCTAGTGGTGATTTTTTTCTTGATGGCTTATTGGGCTGGCATGAAATTTTCGCGGCTTTTTATGCTGACCTCGCCGCTTTTGAGTATTTTGGCTCTTTACGCGCTGCCGGTTTATCCGCTGCTGTCCTGGGGGATTTATCTGGCGCTGATTTTTGCCGCGCTCTGGCTGCTGCATTTTCCGCTGCTGGACTCGGCTATTTATTTCGGCCTCAACTTTTTTTCCGGTTTATTTTCTTCATTTTTTTGGCACAGCCTGTCCCTGTATCAGCGCAACCGCATTCTTTCTTTTATCAATCCCGACATTGATCCGCTGGCGCGCGGTTTGCGCTATCACACAGTGAAATCAGTGATCGCGGTGGGCAGCGGCGGCTTGGGGGGCAAGGGTTATTTGCAGGGCTCGCTGACCAATCTGCAGTATATTCCCCAGCAGCACACGGATTTTATTTTTTCGGTGATCGCCGAGGAATTTGGTTTTGGGGGCGCGGCGCTGACGGTGCTTTTGTTGTTTTATTTGTTGAGCCGCGTTTACACTATTGCCGCGCAGTCCGACGATGCTTTTGGGCGGTATTTGACAGTCGGCCTTCTGGCGCTTTTGGGTTTTCAAGTCGTCATCAATATCGCTATGAATATCGGCCTCTCGCCGGTGGTCGGTCTGCCGCTGCCTTTTATTTCTTACGGCGGCACGGCGCTGATTATTTCCTGGGTGGGCCTGGGACTGGCACAATCAGTTTGCATGCATAAGAATACGCTTAAATTGTAAAAACACAACATGTGATATAATTTTCCCTGTTTCAAAGGCTATTTTTGAGGAGGATTTAATGGACGCTTTGCTGGAGCATCAATTAGCGCAAAAAGATCCGGAAATATATCAGGCGATAGGCCAGGAATTGTGGCGGCAGCAAAACAAAATCGAGTTGATCGCTTCGGAAAATTTTACTTCGCCGGAAGTCATGGCGGCGCAGGGTTCTTGCCTCACCAATAAATACGCGGAAGGTTATCCGGGCAAACGTTATTACGGCGGCTGCGAGTTTGTCGATGTGGCCGAGGATCTGGCCAGAGAACGCGCCAAAAAACTTTTCGGCGCGGAGTATGTCAATGTGCAGCCGCATTCCGGCGCGCAGGCGAATACGGCTGTGTATTTCGCGCTGCTCAAGCCCGGCGACAAAGTTATGGGCATGAATCTTTCTCACGGCGGACATTTGACGCACGGCTCGCCGGCCAATCTTTCCGGCGCTTACTATCAGTTTGTGCCCTACGGCGTGGCGGAAAAAACGGAAACTATCGATTACGCCGCGCTGGAGGAATTGGCGCTTCAGGAAAAGCCCAAAATGATCGTGGCCGGCGCTTCGGCCTATCCGCGGATCATTGATTTTGAAAAAATGCGCGGGATCGCGGATAAGATCGGCGCGTTTCTTTTCGTGGACATGGCGCATATCGCCGGTTTGGTGGCCGCCGGTCTGCACCCCAGTCCGCTGCCTTACGCGCATGTAACCACTTCCACTACGCACAAAACTTTGCGCGGTCCGCGCGGCGGCCTGATTTTGTGCAGTGCGGAGATGGAGAAAAAATTTAATTTCAACAAAGCGGTTTTTCCGGGCATACAGGGCGGTCCGCTCATGCACGTGATCGCGGCCAAAGCTGTGGCTCTGGGCGAGGCGCTCCAGCCGGAATTTAAAACATATCAAAAACAGGTGCTCTGCAACGCCGCGGCTATGGCGGAAGTGTTCCGGCAAAATGGTTTTCGTTTGGTGTCCGGCGGCACGGACAATCATCTCCTGCTGGTCGATGTGAAAGCCAAAAACGGCCTGACCGGAAAGATCGCGCAGCAGGTTCTCGACGAGATCGGCATTACGGTCAATAAAAACACCATACCTTTTGAGACCGAGTCGCCTTTCGTAACCAGCGGCATACGCGTCGGCGCTCCGGCAGTAACCACGCGCGGTTTTCAAGAAAAGGACGTGAAAGAAGTCGCGGAAATTATCTGCGCGGCTCTGTCCAATATCGATGGCGAAAAAATCAAGTCCACTGCGGAAAGCCAATTAAAAAAACAGGTGGCAGAGCTGTGCCGGCGGCTTCCTTTGTACGGCGGCCGGTTATGACGGAAGAGTTAAAAGCGACGCAGACTTTGTTCCCTAATGACGCGGCAGCGCAGCCGCGCCCAAGCTGGGACGAGTATTTTATGGGCTTGGCCGAAACAGTGGCCAAGCGTTCGACCTGTCTGCGCCGGCAGGTGGGCGCGGTGCTCGTCAACGACAAACATATTTTGACCACCGGCTACAACGGCGCGCCGCGCGGTATTCAAAACTGTTTGGAGCTGGGAGTTTGTCTGCGCCAGGAAATGAAAGTGCCGTCCAGCGAACGCCACGAATTGTGCCGCGGCTCGCACGCCGAACAAAACGCGATCACGCAGGCGGCCTATCACGGCGTGCGCATCAGCGGCGCGACCCTGTACTGCACGCATATGCCCTGCATTATCTGCACCAAGATGATTATCAACGCCGGCATCAAGCGCATCGTTTTCAAAAATTTTTATCCCGACGATTTGGCTGTGCAAATGCTCAACGAATCCAAAATTGAATTAGTGGTGTTTAAGGGGTAAATATGTCCGAGCAAATCGCCTATCTGGGACCTAAAGGCACATATTGCGGTCAGGCCGTGGAAAAATATTTGCGCCGGCTGGGAAAAAAGATGGAAACCGTCCCACTAAACACCATAACGGAAGTTATACACAGTGTAAACACTCACAAATATAAATACGGCATAGTGCCTCTGGAAAATACTATCGAGGGCAGTGTCAGCGCTACTCTGGACAAACTGGCCCATAAAAGAAACTCCCTGTATATCATTAGCGAGATTGATATTTCCGTCAAACATCAGTTGCTGGCTTTGCCTCAGGCGCGGTTGGGCGAGATCAAAGAAATAATTTCTCATACGCAGGCTTTGGAGCAGTGCCGCGATTTTCTTTTCAGAAAGTTGCCGAATGCCAAAATTTTGCTGGCCAAAAGCACGGCGCAGGCTGTGCTTAATGTTAAAGAAAAAAAACAGCCTGGCCGCGCCGCGATTGGTTCACGCGAGGCCGCGCGGAAATACGGCTTGAAAATATTAGTCCGCGATATTGCTGATTACAAAGACAATGTTACTCGTTTTGTGGCGCTGTCTAAAGAAAAAGCAATAATCCAAGACAAAGACGCGATAACGGCTTTTGTTTTTTCCTGTAAAAAAGACAAGCCGGGCGGTTTGTATGAGATTTTGGGTTTTTTGGCCAAAGATAAGATCAATATGACCAAAATTGAGTCCCGTCCCAGCAAAGTGGTGATGGGTGATTATATTTTTTTTATTGATATTGTCGGCAATCATTATGTTCAGGCCAAAGTTGCCCAGGCCTTGCGCAACATTGAAAAGCACAGTGATTATTTTAAATTGTTAGGCGTCTATCAGCGCAAAAAGTAATTTTGGCTGAAGCAAATATTTTGCCAAAGCGCGAACGTAACCTTCAGTGCTATGCCGTGTTCGCGCTGGCAAAGATATTTGCTTCAGCCTGATATAAGGAGTTTTTATGCTGGATCAAAAATTAATTAGAGAAAACCCCGCGGCGGTCAAAGCGGCCTTGAGCAAACGCAATTTTGATCTGGCTTTGCTGGACGATTTTCTCGCGGCTGACCAAAAATGGAAAACCGCGCAAACCGAACTGGACAATCTGCGCGCCAGACTCAAAGCGGCGTCTAAAACCAAACCCACGCCGGAGATTATCGCCGCTAATAAAAAACTCTCGGAAGAAATTAAGCAAAAGGAAAAAGACGCCGCGGCGCTGGAAGAGGAGCAAAAAATGAAATTGCTGTTCATTCCTAATTTGCCTGATGCGACGACGCCGGACGGCCGCTCGGCCGCGGACAATCCAGAGATCCACCGCTGGGGCGAGCCGGAGCAAAAGGATTTTACGGTTTTGGCACATGATGAGATCGGCGTGAAATTAGGGATTTTAAATTTTGACGAGGCTGCGAAAATTTCCGGCGCGCGCTTCGTGGTATATCACGGCGCCGGCGCCCGTCTGGAAAGGGCGTTGATCAACTTGATGCTGGACACGCACGCGCAATCCGGTTATCAGGAAGTGATGCCGCCGGCGCTGGTGAACGCCAAAGCCATGACCGGCACGGGGCAGCTGCCAAAGTTTCAAGAAGATTTATTTGCCTGCGACAAAGGCGACGGCCTTTATTTGATACCGACCGCCGAAGTGCCGGTAACCAATTTGCATCGCGAGGAGATTCTCGACGGCGCGCGCCTGCCGCTCAAGTATGCCGCTTACACGCCGTGTTTCCGCCGCGAGGCCGGCTCTTACGGCAAAGACACGCGCGGAATTATCCGCCAGCATCAATTCAACAAAGTGGAGCTGGTGAAATTTACGCGGCCTGAGGACTCCGCAGCCGAGCTGGAAAAACTGACCGCGGACGCCGAAAAAATTTTGCAAATGCTGAAATTACCCTACCGCGCGGTCGCTTTGTCCGCCGGCGATCTTGGCTTTTCGTCCAGCAAGACTTACGACCTGGAAGTTTGGTTTCCGGCGCAAAACACTTACCGGGAAATTTCCTCGTGTTCTAATTACAAAGATTATCAAGCCCGCCGCGCTGGTATCCGTTTCCGCCGCGAGGCCGGAGCGAAACCGGAGTTTGCGCATACGCTCAACGGCTCCGGTCTGGCAGTCGGCCGCACACTGGCCGCGATTCTGGAAAATTACCAAAACGCTGACGGCTCGGTAACTGTGCCGGAAGTTCTGCGGCCTTATCTGGGCGGTTTGGCCAAGATTGAGTAAATAGTTTTGGAATTATCAGTTTACTTTCTTAATGTATATCACCGAGTAATAACTCGGCAATACGTCGAAAGCTTCTCCCTCGCCGCTTTCTTCTGTTTTAGTAATTCCTGTATAACTCATATTAATTTTTGGTACGCTTGTCCATGCTTTACTAACTACACTGGCATCATATACAAAATAATCGCCATCAGGATGGGTGTCCGCCTGCCCGTCTCCCGCAGCTTTATCTGACACTGTGTGAGTATGTTCTTTATCCTCAATGCTATGTTCATGCTTCGGCAAATGCGTTTTAGTTAGAGTCATTTGCCCATCGCCGGTAGCGGCTTTATCGCCTTTGCCTTTGATGAATTTATCTTCCAAATTCGGCGTTAAACTTAGATTATTGTTGGCCTTGGTGCAGGCATACCAGCCGACAAGAGTTATATTGTCTTGCCACGCTGCGCCGTCATACATCAGTATCGTGCCAATGGGTAATGCGGCTTGAAAACTTAAATTGCTTATAGCGGTATTCACAGTTTCTACGGCAGTCTTTACAACTTGCACGGCATCCGCCACGGCTTTTTCCGTGGGTATGCGTGTATCATCGGGCGCGGTATCGATTGTACTCCCGGTGCGTATGGAAGTGGTTTTGGTCAGCGTGCTGAGAACTCCCTCAGTTATTGTCTTGGTTAAAATATCATTAGCTGTGCCAGCGGCGATTTTATCCTGCTTGGCGGCTAAGTCGCTGCTGCTGGCTTTGTCGCTCAGAGCGGTCGCCACGGCTTTTTCCGTGGGTATCTTCTCATCGCTGGCGCTGGTTGTGTTAGTCTCCAAAGTCATGGTTTTGGTCAGCACGCCAAGAGTTCCGATTGTCGTTGTCTTGGTTAAAATATCATTGGCCGTGCCCGCGGCTATCTTGTCCTGTTTGCCGCTCCTCAACGCGGCGAAATTTTTCCCGGCCAGTTTCGAGGACGGATAATAACTGTCGCTGGAACTAGTATCCAAAACATCTGCCGTGTCATTAGTTGAAGAGACCTGCTTATTGGCTACATTTTCTTTAGTATGCAGGGCATTCCTCACGCCCGCGGCCGAAAGCGGCTTGCCGGTGTCGATATTATAAGCCACCCCTTCAACTACCCCTGTAAAATCCGTGTCTGTTGTATCTGTGTAGTTATTTGCCATAAACATACCCCCTGTTTAGACTGTAATTAACTATATGATAATTCACAAATTGCTAATTGTCAAGTATTTGCTATTAGAATATAAACCTATTTATGGACTTGAAGCAGATTTTCACCCAAAATTTGCGGCGTTTGCGCGCTGAATCCGGTATTTCCCAGATGAAGCTGGCCGAGCTTTGCGGCACTTCGGCCAGTTATATCGGCGCGATTGAGATAGGGATTAGATTTCCTTCGATGAAATTACTGGCCAAGATCGCGGAAGCGCTGGACGTAAAACCTTATCAGTTTTTTCTGGAAGAGGATACTGATGCCGCGCCTCTGCGCAAGGCAGTGTTCAAATCGGACAAGCAGAGAAATGTGTTGAAAAAATATATCTTAAACCAGCTGGAAACCATGCAGCGCCAGGTCAAAAAATATTAAAAATGCTATAATCCCCAGATGCTGAAGCTCAAGAGCAAGTTTGTTTTTGTTACAGGCGGCGTGGTGTCGGGCTTGGGCAAGGGCATCACCGCCGCTTCGCTTGGGCGGCTGCTGCTGGCGCATGGCTACACAGTAACTATGCAAAAAATGGACCCCTACATCAATGTCGATCCGGGCACTATGTCTCCCTATCAGCACGGCGAAGTTTTTGTGACCGATGACGGCGCGGAAACCGACCTTGATCTGGGGCATTACGAGCGTTTTATCGACACGCCGCTGTCCAAATGGAACAATGTTACGTCGGGTTCGGTTTATTCCAATGTGATTGCCCGTGAGCGGCGCGGCGACTATTTGGGCGCTACAGTGCAGGTGATCCCGCACATTACCAATGAAATCAAAGAGCGCATGGTGCGCGCCGCCCAGCACAACAATTCTGATGTGGTGATCGTCGAGGTCGGCGGCACGGTCGGCGACATCGAGTCTCTGCCGTATATCGAGGCGATACGCCAGTTTAAAAACGAATTGCCGCGCGGCAACGCGATTAATATTCATTGCACGCTCGTGCCTTTCATCGAGGCTTCCGGCGAACACAAGACCAAGCCGACGCAGCACTCGGTCAAAGAATTGCGCTCAATCGGTATTCACCCCGACGTCATTATTTGCCGTTCGGCGGCCAGGCTTTCACGGGAATTAAAAAATAAAATTTCGTTGTTCTGCGATGTGCGGCCGGAAGCGGTGTTCGGCCTGCACAATGTCGTTTCTATATATGAAGTGCCGCTCCTGTTGGAGCAGGAAAAAATGCCTGATGTGGTTTTGGATTTGCTGGGCTTGAGCAAAGAACAAAAGCCCGAGCTGACGGACTGGAAAACTTACGTGGACAAAATGAAAGACTGCGGCCGGACTGTGACTGTCGCTGTGGCTGGTAAATATGTCGCGCTGGAAGATGCCTATATTTCTATCGCTGAGTCGATCAAACACGCCGCGGTGCAGCAGGGGCTCAAGGCGAAAATCAAATGGATCAACACCGAAACTCTGGAGTCCGAATCCGTTTGGCAGGAACAATTGGCCGGCGTTGACGGATTGATCGTGCCAGGCGGCTTTGGCAATCGCGGTATCGAGGGCAAAATAAAAGTCATTCAGTATGCGCGTGAAAACAAAGTGCCTTTCTTAGGCATTTGTCTCGGCATGCAAATGGCCGTGGCGGAGTTTGCGCGCCATGTCTGTGGTTTGCCGGACGCTAACTCCACGGAATTTAACGAACAGACCAAAGCTCCGGTCATCGACCTGATGCTGGATCAAAAAACTATCACCAACAAAGGCGGCACGATGCGGCTCGGCGCTTATCCATGCAAAATAAACTCCGGCACTTTGCTGGAAAAATGCTACGGCCAAAAAGAAATTTCCGAGCGCCATCGCCACCGCTATGAATTTAACAATGAATACCGCGAGATTTTTACTCAAAAAGGTTTGCGGATTTCCGGCCTGTCGCCCGACGAAAAATTGGTCGAGGTGGTGGAGCTGCCGGAGCACCCCTTTTTCATCGCCTGCCAGTATCACCCCGAATTTAAGTCCCGTCCGGGCAAGCCGCATCCGCTTTTCGCGGGATTGGTGAAGGCGGCGGGGAGGGTTTAAGAAAATAAGGTAGTTTTCTCATACCACGCCCCTTTAGTGCCGCCGTTTTTGATTAGGTAGCCGCTGTCAACTGCGGCGTGATTTTGATGTTTTTGATGTGCGGCATAATAACGACTCTTTTCCTTTAATTTACCTAATTACACCTGATTATACCTAAAAATCTAGAAAGATGTTTGCGAAAAAATACACTGCTTAGAAACCGTCGTCTTTTAAAAACTCTTGAAGTATAATTCTGTCCTTTTCTTTTTCTAAGGAGCTAATATATGTATCCAGATGAACCCTATGTTCTAAATATTTACTAGCATTTAGTGTGTCTCTAATTGCTTTGAGATATTTAATTTCTTCTTCAATAGCAGATACTTTGCTGCCAGACCAATGCCGTATACCTGGTAATATGTTGAGTTCTTTAAGAAAACTAAAAGATGAATTAATTTTACAGAAAAATATGACAAATTCTTGTTTCTTTGTTAAATCAAAATCATACATGGCATCAAATATATCTTTTATCCTTTTCGGATTGTTAATATATTTTCGTATATAATTTTTAACGAAGCCATCTCTTTTTTCTGTGATTTGCTTTTTTGTGTTATTATTAGAGAAAGACAATATATTTTTTAAGCAGTGTGAAATCGTGCTATTTCTTCCTTTAATTGTCTTATATAAATAGTCAATGGCATTATTTATAATAAAATATCCATCATCAAAATCCCATACTATAGAAAAAATTCCAAGAATCCAATCTTTCTGATAATTTATGATAGCAAACCTTATTATATTTTTTACGAATTTTCGGTCAAGATTATAAATAGCTCTAAATAATAATGCTTCATGATCAGAATTCCATCCATGATAGTCTCTGATTGCCATTAAGATGTA
>BGZN01000016.1 GCA_003864455.1 Candidatus Termititenax aidoneus
CCGCAGCCGCGTAGTAACGCCCCATGACGCCCTGCAATTCAGGAAATTCATAAACCATTTTGGAATTTAAATCCGCTTTGGCCAGCCAAGCCGCGCGGGACGCCAATTTTTTCTGCGCCGCCGGAAGTTTCAATTTATCCGCCAAATATTCCGTCAGCGCGGCAATACGCTCAATTTTCTGATAAATCGTGCCGATCTTTTCCTGATAAGTGACCTTTTTTAAACCTTCCAGCATTTTTTCCAGCGGCGTCTTCAGGTCTTCCTCGTAAAAAAACTTGGCGTCTTCCAGCCGCGCGGTTACGACTTTGACATTGCCGCTGATAATATTGGCTAGCGATTTTTCATTTACATTATTAGAAATCAAAATAAAATATTTTGTTAACCGACCTTGCGCGTCCAGCAGCGGAAAATATTTTTGATTTTTTTGCATAGTCGTAATCAGGCATTCCTGCGGCACAGACAAATATTTTTCGTCTATTTCCGCAACCACAGCCATTGGACATTCGTTAATAAACGTTACTTCGTTTAAAACCTGTTCGTCCAGCGCCGCCTGCAATTTTTTTTCCGCCTCGATTTGCTTGATCTGCGCGAGTATCATATCGCGGCGCATTTGCGGATCGGCGTAAACTTTGTGTTTTTCCATCGCAGCCAAATAATCCGCCGGTTCTTTGATTTCTATATCTACATTGGAGAAAAAACGGTGGCCGCGCGACAAACAGCCGGATTTAATACCGGCGTATTCAAAATCAATGACCCGTGTGTCCAGCAGCGCGACAAACCAGTGTATCGGCCGGATAAATTGCACCGGCAAATCGCCCCAGCGCATGGCAATCGGCAGGTAAACCGCGGTATACAAAGCGCCGGATAAAAACTCCCGCAAAATATCCTCGGCCGCGCGGCCTTTTTTCTCCTGCACGGCATAGAGATACTCTACACCGCCGAAATCTTTTTTCTGAATATCCTTTTCGCTTAAATTATTTTTCTTTAAAAAACCAGCGCCGGCCGGAGTCAACTGACCGCCGGCATAGGCCGCCTGTACCGGCGGACCTTTTAATTCCAGTTTACGGTCGGCCTGACGCTCGGTTAAACCATTGAGCAAAACCGCAATGCGCCTATCCGTGCCGTAAACAGACAATTTGTCGAAACCCAAAACATTGTCCTGCAAAAGTTTGCGAAAAGCTTTGTCAAAACTATCCAGCATACTCCGCACAAATCTGGCGGGAATTTCCTCAACGCCTATTTCTAATAAAAAATCTACCACTATTATTCTCCTGCGGACACTTCGAGAGCCTCAGTGTCCGAAGATTTATATTTCCTGTCCGGCGGCTGAGCGCAGACCCGCAGGGAGGTTCTCGATGCTGCCTTTAACAATGGGAAGCCCAAGCGCTCCCGCTCCGCCACATACATTTGCGCGCACTCTTTGGCCAGATTGCGAATACGGCCGATGTAACCCGTGCGTTCCGTTACCGAAATCGCGCCGTGCGCGTCCAACAAATTAAAAGTATGCGAGCATTTCAACACCTGATCGTAAGCCGGCAGAACTATTTTATTTTCCAGACAGCGCGCGGCCTCTTTTTCGGCCAGATTAAAAATATTCAGCAGCATCGCGGTGTCCGACACTTCAAAATTATATTTGGATTGCTCGCGCTCGTTTTGCAGATACACATCGCCGTAAAGCACGCCGTCCGCCCATTCCACCTGATACACCGAATCCTTGCCCTGAATGAACATCGCCAACCGCTCCAAACCGTAAGTCAATTCCACAGCGACCGGCTTGAGGTCCAGACCGCCGCATTGCTGAAAATAAGTGAACTGCGTAATCTCCATGCCGTCCAGCCAGACCTCCCAGCCCACGCCCCAGGCGCCGAGAGTCGGCGACTCCCAATTATCCTCGACAAAACGAATATCGTGCTCCTCCGGCGCAATGCCAATCGCACGCAGACTATCCAGATACAGATCCTGCACCTCGAGCGGCGAGGGTTTGAGCACCACCTGATATTGAAAATAATGCTGCAAGCGATTGGGATTTTCACCGTAACGGCCGTCAGTCGGACGGCGCGAAGGCTCGACATACGCAACATTCCACGGCTCCGGTCCCAGCACGCGCAAAAAAGTCGCTGGATTCATCGTGCCGGCGCCTTTTTCAATATCATAAGGTTGCAGCAGCAGACAGCTTTTTTCCGCCCAGTACGCCTGCAGCCGCAAAATCATTTGTTGAAAATTCATTGCAGAAATTTTAGCATTAAATAAATATTTTAAGAAGTTGCCTGATTGAATTTTTCACCTAAAACAAATCCCACAAATTAGAAAAGTTATGTTCGTTTTAGATAAATCACTCATTCATTTATTGGTCAGTCTTTTCCAACCTTTTGTATTCCAGCGCGGATTTGACAGCTTTCAAATCCTGCCAGGTCTGCCATTTGGGACTGCCGACTTCCGACGAAGCGTTACGCAGCAAATATGACGGATGAAAAATAATCATCGCGTCCACACCCTCGCAGGTTACCCATTTTCCGCGCGATTTGGTAATACCCGGCATATCCTCGCCCAGCATATTTTTCATCGCCACGGCGCCGACCAGCACGATAATTTTCGGCTGTATCAGCCTGATCTGATCCTTCAGCCAATGCATGCAAGCGTTGGCTTCTTCTCTTTCGGGATTGCGATTTTCTGGCGGACGGCACTTGCAAATATTGGCGATGTAGGCGTCAGTGTCGCGGCTGATGCCGACCGCAGCCAGCATTTTGGTCAGGAGTTGTCCGGCGCGTCCGACAAAAGGAATGCCCTGCTCGTCCTCATCAGCGCCCGGCGCTTCGCCGATGAGCATCAGATCGCAGGGCGCGGGGCCAACGCCAAAAACCACCTGCTTGCGCGTTTCCGCCAAGCCGCAAGCCGTGCATTTCAAGCATTCCGCTCTTAGCTCCTCGTATTCGGACATGGAATTATTTTAACAAATCGCCAGCGAAAAGCCTATATTCACAGCACACACAAAGTTCCGATTTAACTGTCTATTTGTACATAGAAATCACACGTCTCAAAATCCACAAACACATTTTTGTCTCGCGGCAGCTGCGGATATTTGGCGAATATTTCATTCCACCATTGCCGCTGCAAATTCATGGCCTCGGCTTTCGCATTCAGAGCCGCGTTCACAAACACCTGTACCTGCTCCTGTGTAACGCCCTGCTGCAAAGCCGTCGGTTTGGCCGCTTGCTCCGCCACATTCACCCGATTGTTTATTAAGATTAGACTTTCCACCTCGTCCCGTGTCGCCTTGATGTTCAAATCCTCTCTTTGCGGATGCACTTTTCCGCAAATCGGACACACTTCCGGCTTCGTCTCTTTTGTTTCCTTAGCTCCCTCGTTCCCATTGTTCTTTGTCATGACTTTTCCTCCTTATATTTTCATCATTATTTCCCGCACTGTGCCCCTATCTTTTCTATTGATTTCAATACATTTATTTTCCTATAAGGTCTATCCTGTTTACTAATAGGCTCAAACTCCAGCACAGTATCGGCAATTTGACATAGATAATTATGCCGTTCATCAAAACCAAACAATGGTCTAGAGGAAACAACGCAGGCTATTCCAGCAGCTCTTATTGCTTCCAGCTCCTGCAAATTGTCCACAAACTCAGCGTTATCAATGATAAATAACTTAATATTTGGCCGAGATTTCTTAACTTTTTTTAAAGAAGGGACTGCCATTGGCTTTGAATCAGTATGTTCTTTGCAACGTACTCCGCTGATTTCCTGCCATTCTGCTGCTTGAAACAGTGCTTTCAAACAATCCAGAAAAAAAGTTTTTCCCACTCCGCCATACTCTATACTGGTAAGGACAGTTATTCTTCCCGCCTGTAAATTCATAATATTACCAACCCCCTCTCGTCAAAAGATTTTGTACCCTCCAGCTTGTCATATTCTTCCCAGTATTTATGAGCCCATTTACTTTGTAATTTGTGTACCTCGCAGATATTGGTGGGACGGTAAAACTCCCCTTTCTCCGCAAACGCTCCTCCTATACACCATGCGCACGCAGACTCTACGGGACACTCCAGACATTTTTGCGGCGATATTTTCTGTCTCGTCTGCTGGCGCACCATTTCAAAACGTTCTTTATGGCTAAAGCCGTGCCAAATATCGCCAACATAGAAATCCAGTTTGCGGCTGTGCATTGTGTTCGGACTGAAGCGGAAGCACGGGTATATTTTGCCGTTTATAGATAAGCACGGCATTGATCCCGAGCCGCACCAATTTTTATCCGGATGACTCATCGGCTCGCCTATGCCAAAGGCTTTGTCAAACATACTGACATGCAAATCGTGCCTGTGTTCCAGGATATAAGCAACTGTTTTTTCCATTTCTTGGTCTAGGCGTCTTAAATCGCCTTCCGTCAAGTGCATGTCTTCAAAAATAAAATTCATGTGTATTTGTTTTAATCTCATTTCTTCATGCAGAAATTTTATAGATTTGTATAAATAGGGAATAGTATCTTTATTGCAAGTCGCTTTTGTGGTAGCCCAGTCCTGGCCAATCCATTCTATATACCAATCCCACCATTTTTGTATGTCTTTCATCGTGCCGCGGCCATCTTTCCAAACGCGGTTTTTATCGTGTATTTCAGGGCAGCCGTCCACTGACACGCCAACGTAAAGGCTGTTTTTATATTTCAGCAAGAGCTCTCTCACCTGCGGCTTTTCAAACAAAGTGCCATTGCTGGATATGCTCGCCCGCCAGCGGTAAGCCCACCTGTGCCCCAGGGATACAGCCTTGTATTGATAATATTGTATTATTTTATCCAGCAGCTCCGGCACCATCAGCGCATCGCCGCCGATAAAATCTAATATTAATCCTTCGTTAAGTATCCATTCGTTGTCCGTCCCTTTGGCAGATATGGGGTCATCATCTTCTAAAATAATATCTATAAATTTCTGCGCGTACTCAAACGGTAAATCACCCGGTCTTTTATCTATTTCGTAACAATACTTGCAGCGCAAATTACAATCCTCTGTAACTTGAAAGGTAATGCTCATGCCTTCATACTCGGAAATAGCAGGTATCACAATTATTCCTCCAGCAAAAGTTCTTGGGTGCCGTAATTTATAAAAAACTTATCCGCCCGCTTTAGCAGCGCTCTGTCTAAACCATAATCGCTAATTATTTCCCGCAGAAAAAAATGATCAACTAAATATTGCGCATCGCCCAAGGCAAAAATTGCTTCACGGAAAAACTTCTCGGCGGCAGCCAGCGGAACACCGGCGGGCAAAGCCGCGGGAGAAACAGCCTGCCTTGCGCAATAAAATTTATTCCAACTCACCTCATATGATTTGACATCGCCCTTTTTCAATTTAACAATTACTCGTCTGACCATAGGCTATGTTCCCGCCGCTTGATTGGTTTTACTGCCCGGAGTTTTTACAACAGATGGATAAGGCTCATAACGGCTTGTTTCCGCACAGCCATTAAAACAACTGCTGACACAACCGTCATAACAGTTATTTCGGCAATTGGTGTTACAGCTTAGATCACAAGCCGAGCTGCAGTCCTGTGAGCAGCCAACCGCACAGCTTACCCCGCAGCCCAAAGCACAGTCCGCGCCGCAGCTTCCGGCACAACCCTCACCGCAGGTGGACGCGCAAACCCCGCTGCATTTCTCTTTACAGTTATTGTCGCAGCCAGAGGTACAGGCCGCGCCACAGCCGTCTGTACAAGCCTCACCACAGGCAATCTGGCATGCTTCTCCGCAACTATCCTTACATCCATCACCACAAGTGCTTTTGCATTTCGCGCCGCAGTCGTCAGCGCACACCGCGCCGCAATCGGCCTTACAAGTCTCACCGCATTTACTCTTACATGTATCGCCGCAGGTCGTCGCACATTCCCCGCCGCACAACCCGGTGCAATCTTGGCCGCAGCCTTTTGCACAAGCCGCACCGCATCCACTATCACATGTATCGCCGCAGGTCGTCGCACACGCTGCACCGCAGGCATCTGCACAAGCCGCGCCGCAATCGGCCTTACAAGTCTCACCGCATTTACCCGCGCAGCCATTACCGCAGTCTTGCGCACACACAGCACCGCATTTGCCTGTGCAATTACCAAGACATATGCTTTTACACTCACCGCCGCACTCGCTGTGGCAACCACCATCGCAATCGCCGCTGCAGCCCTCACAACCGCTGCAGCCTACACCGCAACAGCCATGATTTCCTCCTCCGCAGCCACTGCCACAATTAGAGCAATGGCGCGCCAGAGCCTCGGCCGTGCATAAAGTAGAGCAATTTTCCGTACAATCCGCGCCGCATACTTCTTTACAAACATATCCGCAGCCTTCTGTACAAGCTGCGCCGCAAGCATCTGTGCAAGCCGAGCCGCAATCGGAAGAGCAAACGTAGCCGCATCCCTCCTCGCAACCATTACCGCAAGTTTGTTTGCAAGCCGCGCCGCAAGTACTGGACGCGCACTCATAATGGCAGGTCTCCTTACAATTATAGCCGCAGCTCCCTTTACAAGTATCACCGCACTCTTCCGCACAACTAGCCCCGCAGGCGTCAGCGCAAGCCTGGCCGCAGTCAGCCGCGCAGGTCGCGCCGCAGGCATCTTTACAGCCTTCGCCGCAGGTAGTCGCACACGCTGCGCCGCAGCCCGTAGCGCAAGTCGAGCCGCAAGCAGAGGCACAAACCATGCCGCAAGCCTCCTTGCAGCCATCATCGCAGGATGACGCACAGGTCGCACCGCACACATCTTTACAGCCTTCGCCACAAGTCATACGACAGGCCACGCCGCAATCACTGGTGCAGGTAGCCGCGCCGCAGCTCGCCGTGCAGTCCGCCACACAGCCATTGCCGCAGACTCTCCCGCAAGTCGATGTGCAGCCGCCCATACAGCGCGCGTTATTCAACGCGTCATCTATCACCTGCCGTATTTCCTCAAGATGCTTGGCTTTTAGTCTGGTAACCAAGGCTGATATGTTTTCACTCCAGGTAAAAGCGCCGCTGCCGTTATAGTTGACTAGACCATTTGTCGCAGCACGCAGAGCCGTGATCTGGCTGGCCTCTATCTTCGTCTGTCCGGATACTGCATCCCTCAGCAGATCCAGATTCGTCTTTGTATTTGCAGCCACCGCTTTCGCGGTATCCTGACTAGTGTTTGTGCCGGATATTTCAGGAGCTAACCTGTGTTCATATTCTTTTTTAAGATTTGCTACTGTCTGATTGTAATCCGCCGCATAAGCTTCATGGCCGGATAAATAATTCTGCTTTTTATTTTCAGCCGTTTCAGTCAGTCCCGTACTCGTTGTTAGTGTCCCGCCGGCAACCGCTGTCTCTCCGTCCGGCAGGTTATATTTGTAACGTGCCATAACATACCCCCTTGTAATTTAATTTCTCTACTGTTCGCTATTATATAACAGTTTGCCAAAAATTGCAAGTAGAATTATTTTCATGAAAAAACAAGTTGATTTTTTACAGGCTTTAGGCCAGCGCATCAGGACAACGCGAGAAAAACAAGGAGTCAGTCTAAATAAATTTGCCTACGAAAACGATTTCACTAAGTCAGGCTTGAGCAAGATCGAGACCGGTCAGTCGGATCCACGCGCCACCACCATTAAAAAAATCGCCGCGGGATTGAATATTTCTTTTAGTGAATTGGTCAGAGATATATAAATTAGATATTTATTACCCTAAACTAACCCACTCAATTAAACAGGATTAAGAACGCGCTCTTAAAGTGCGCAAACTAATCGATTTTTAATTTTTCCTAATCAAGGATTCTTTTGCCGACGGCTGGCCAAAAAAACATTTCACTGCTAAAATCTACGCCTGTCTTTGTCAAAAATCTGCTTATGTTTGGGGGCTTCAAGAAATAAATGTCTGTTATCGCGATTATCAATCAAAAAGGCGGCTGCGGCAAAACCACAACAACAATCAACCTGGCCGCGGCGCTGGCGCAGAAAAAACAAAAAACTTTAATTATTGATTTTGATCCGCAAGGGCACAGTTCGCTGGGGCTTGGTGTCGATGAACAAAAACTAACTCGCACAATCAGCGATGTATTGCTCAAAGGCGAGCCTCCGCAAAACGCGTTGCTGCGCCTCAAAACAAATCTCGATCTGCTGCCGTCTAATATCGCTCTGACCGCGCTGGAGCAAAAACTCGCCAGCATAACCGGCCGCGAATATTATCTGTGCAATCTGCTGGCGGATTTCGGCCAAAACTATCAAACGGTCATCATTGACTGTCCGCCGCATCTGGGGTTATTGAGCGTGAATGCGCTGCTGGCCGCGGACAAAGTGCTGGTACCGGTCGAACCGAGCAAATTCGGCCTGGACGGGCTTAAAAAACTTGTCGAAACAATTCAAATGCTTTGTCAGAAAACCAAACATATTTTGGACATAAAATATTTGCTTTCTTTGTATGAACCGGATTCAGATTTTGCGGAAACTTTCGCCAAAAGATTTAAGCGCGATTACGGCACGGCGCTGCTGCATACTAAGATCAATCGCGACAGTGTGATCCGCGAGGCCGCGCAAGCCGGACTGCCGGTGGCGGATTTTCAGCCGCGCTCTCTGGCCTATCTTGATTATTTGGCTTTGGCCAATGAAATTATTCTCTGGCAAAATCAGGAAATTCTAGAAAATATTTTCAACAATCCGCCAACCCAGCCGCCGCAAACCGATTTAGGCGTCTGTTTCGCGCTGCAAAATACCGAGGCGCAGGCGGTCAATATTTCCGGCGATTTTAATAATTGGACACCGGAAGCCTCACCGCTCATCAAGCTCGAGCAAAAAGGTCTTTGGTACACTTTTTTACCGCTTCAAGCCGGCCGCTACAATTATCAATTTGTCATTGACGGCAAACATCAACCTGATCCGCGCAATCCGGCTGTGGAACTCTCGCCGTTTGGCACGCCGCAGTCGGTGGTAGAGATCGGCTAAACCTTGCATACACCGCACCTCAAAGATTCCTACTGACAGCCAATAGAACGCTAAACATTTATTTTTATTTTTGCTATTTCAGGTTATAATCTCTGCCAATCACGGACAGGTGCTGGAGTGGCTAATCAGGACAGACTGTAAATCTGTTGGCGCAAGCCTACGAAGGTTCGAATCCTTCCCTGTCCACTCGAACTTAACAAGCGGCTTTAGCCGCGCCGTTAAGTGAGAGCCACAAGGACGCGTAAGCGTCCGCCGTGACAAGTTTTGAAAATCAAAGTAAATAACAACAGGCAAAATGAAAATAATGTAAGTAATCACGTCGTGAAGTGAGAGCAATCCGCATAATTATCATCACATCATTTTCTTGCTCTTTTTCTAATCGAGAAATCAACCTCAATCTTGCCACCCAGCGCAATCTTTTCTTTAGCCCTAACTTTAGCCAGCAAAGCAATAAAATGCGTACCGTCGCCGTAGGGCAGAAGCGAAGTATTCCAGCTTGATTTACCGACCAGCGCAGTTACAGCAATCAATCCCCTGTCCGTCAATTTTTCATATGGCTTGCTGCTTTTCTGCGGCACGCGCACATAAAACCAGCCTTTATCTTGCGGAAAAAGCTCAACAATTCCAGAAAATTTATTGGCCATACTCATATTGTATATCAAATTTTTAATTTTGTTATTTATGCCAAAACACTTTCATGGTAAACTTAACTAATTTTCGCGCCTGTAGCTCAGTGGATAGAGCGTCAGCCTCCGGAGCTGGATGTCGCACGTTCGACTCGTGTCAGGCGCACTTAATTCTATTTTTCTTTTCTGCGCCTGTAGCAAACGTCGCCCACTACGTGGGCTTGTTGCCCTCACTTCACGTCGCATACTTCGTATGCTTGTGAAGTTCGGGTCAGTGGATAGAGCATTGGCCTCCGGAGCCAAGGGTCGTGCGTTCGACTCGCACTAGCCGCACCACTTTTAACTCAAGTTGTTTCCTTTTGTCTTATATTTTCGATTTTGCAGAATTTAATTGTTCTCTGATCGCTCGCAGCAAATTGAGCGACGGCTGCGGCAGGCGGCCAAAGCGGTCTCTTAATTCCTGCTCGATATTCTCCACATCTTGTGCGGTTTTGGAATCCATGATGCGGCGGTAAAAAGAAATGCGCAAAATTTCTTCTTCCATGTAATCTTGCGGCAAATAATTTTCCTGCTTGGCCGGCAGACGGAAAATCTGCTCTTCCTCGATTTTCTCGCCGCGCACTTCGCGCACGGAATCTTCCAGCATTTTGTTGTACAGAGTAAAGCCGACATTTTGCACAAAACCGGATTGCTGCGTGCCCAGAATATTTCCCGAACCGCGAATCTCCAGATCGCGCATCGCCAGACGATAGCCTGCGCCAAGCATTGTAAATTCTTTAAGCGCGTGCAGTCTGGCTTCGGCCTCTGGATTTAAAACCGCCGCGGCTGAATAAAATAAATAAGCGTAAGCCTGCTGCGTGCTGCGCCCCACGCGGCCGCGGATCTGATGCAGCTGTGCCAGGCCAAAATGGTCGGCATTCAAAATAATGATCGTATTCGCACCCGGAATATCAATGCCGTTCTCGATAATCGTGGTACAGAGCAGAATATCTACCCTCCGCTCGACAAAGTCCAGCACCGCCTGCTCCAATTTTTGTTTCGGCATCTTGCCGTGCGACAGGACGATCCGTGCGGCGGGGACTTGTTCTTTGATTTTAGTCTGCCAGTACGGTAAAGATTTTATATCATTGTTCAAAACAAAAATCTGCCCGCCGCGCTCCAGTTCACGCTCCAGCGCCGCTTTTAATTTTTCTGGCGCGTATTCGGCCAGAATAGTTTTTATCGGCCGGCGGTGTTTGGGCGGTGTACGCAAAAGGCTGATATCGCGCATGCCGGACAGCGAAAGATATAGCGTGCGCGGTATCGGCGTGGCGGAAAGCGTGAGAATATCCACATTGACTGTCAGTTTTTTAATAAACTCTTTATGCTCCACGCCAAAACGCTGCTCCTCGTCCACCACCAGCAAACCCAGATTTTGAAAAGCGACATCTTTTTGCAGCAGACGATGCGTGCCGATCACAATATTCGTCTGGCCGGATTTTAGTTTTTTGATGATATTACGGTTCTCCGCCGGCGTGTGAAAACGCGAAAGCATTTGAATATCCAAAGCGTATTTTTTAAAACGTGTCTGAAAATTATGATAATGCTGGCTGACCAGGATTGTCGTCGGCGCCAGCACGGCCACCTGCCGGCCGGCCATAGCCATTTTGAATGCCGCGCGTAAAGCTATCTCCGTCTTGCCGAAACCCACATCGCCGCAAATCAATCTGTCCATTGGGAAAGACGCTTCCATATCCTGTTTGACCGCCGCGATTGCCCTGGCCTGATCCGGCGTTTCCGCAAAAGGAAAATCCGCCTCTACCAAAAGCTGCTGCTCGGTGTCTTCAGGACAAGCCCAGCCTTTGGTCATTTTGCGCAGGCGGTACAGGTTAAATAATTCCAGCGCGATGTTTTTGGCCGCGGTTTTGGCTTTTTGCTTGGCCTTTTCCCAAGCGCCAGAGCCGGAACTCAAATTGGTCAGCGCCGGACGCAGGTCACCGGCGGAGTAACGGTGCAGAAGTTTGGACTGCGTGAGCGGCACAAAAATCGTCTGCGTGTCCGCGAACTGCAATTCATAATACTCGCCGGCTACTGAATGTTCTCGTTTATATTTTAAGCCGCGGAAAATTGCCACACCGTAATTTTCATGCACCACATAATCGCCCGGCTGAAAATCCGGCAATAAATAATCCTCATTTTCCCGAAAATCCGTGTCGCGGGTCAGCGCGTCAGGCAGCGGCTGATAGGCGTTAATTTCCGCAAAATCCAGCTGGCTCAAAGAACGCTGATCCTGAATATTAAAAGAGCGGATCGACTCCAGCAAATTGTCCAGAAATTCCAGGCGCAGCGGCGTAACATAGCCTTGTGGATAAATATCGATAATTCCGCCGCGCACAGCCAACTCGCCGCGGTCTACGACTAGCTCCACGCGGTGATAATTTAAAGCGGTCAGCTCCGCGGCCAAACGGGAAAAATCATATTCCTGCCCCCGCGTGAGTTTCATCAACTACGCGAAATCAAAACAACACCCAGCATGATGACCAGCACGCCCAGCCAGCGCACCGGCGAAACGGTTTCTTGAAAAAGAAAAAACGAGGCCAGCAGCACGAACGCGTAACCCAAACTGAGCATCGGATAAGCCACGCTCAATTCCACACGGGACAGCACGATCATCCAGAACAGCGAGGATAAAAAATAAAAAGCAAAGCCGGCAAAGACCCACGGGTTGGCAAAGGCGCGCACAAATTGCGGCACGATTTGCTGCCAATCAGTGAAATTAAACTGTCCGACTATGCCCATGCCTTTTTTCAAAAACAACTGCCCGACCACTCCGATCAGCACCGGCACTAACACCAATAATATTGTCTGCATATAGCCTCCTTTTTTAGTCATAATCATATTTTTTTCCGGTACACCAGTACCTGACCGAGTTTGTACGCGCTAAAAGACGCGGCCGCAGCGACAATCACCGCGAAAACCAAAAAACCACGCAAGGATAATTGCGAAATTACCAGCGTGCCGCCGCCGACCAAACCGGCGCAGGCGTAAAGGATCAAGGCTGTACGGGCTTGAGCGATGCCTCTTAAAGCTGTCTGACGGGTCGGTTTGCGCCGCTTGGCCAGACGCAGATAAAACAAAATTACTTTATCAAGCTTACGCTGCAGAAAACCTTTCATTCGCGATAAACGGTGCGAAGAATGATCGCGCCCGGGCGTGAAAATCCCCAGTCCGTTGAGCGTGCGCAGAAGCATGACCAGCAGCGTGTCAAAAATCGGCACGGCCAGCACCAGCAGCGGAATCAAAACGCTGATGCCCTCGTAAATGTAAACATAGCGTTGAAAAAACTCATTGTGCCAGAGCACGATTTCCCAGTTGCTGATTTCTTTGACCTGCAAAAGTATGGCCACCGCGCCCAAAGTAAAACCCAAAAACAAAGAACCGAGATCGCCCATAAAAATCGAAGCCGGCGAGAAATTATATTTCAAAAACGCCAGCGCGGCGGCGGCCAGCAGTACGCAAAACATCGCCAGATCCGGCTGACCGGCTTTGTACGACAGGAGAAAAAAGAAAAACGCCGCGATTGCTGAAACACCGGCGGCCAGACCGTCCATATTGTCCAGCAAATTAATCGAATTTGTGATAAAAGCCAGCCAGCAAATCGAAGCCAGGCTATTCAAAATATCCAGCTCAAAAAAAGAAGTCTTGAGACCAAAACCAAAAACCAGCAGCGCGGATACTATTAACTGGCCGGCCAGTTTAGTTTTCCAGGTCAGGCCGTATTTATCGTCATACAGCCCCAGCAGCGCGATCAGCGTCGCGCAAAGTACCACGGCTTTTAGATTGAGATCCGTCGCGCCTTTATAAAAAAAAAGCAGACCAACAACGAACGGGATAAGCAGACCCAAACCGCCCAGCAGAGGAATAGTTTCCGTCTGCAGTTTGCGAGCTTCCGGTTTATCGACGATATTTAATTTCCAGGCCAGGGCCTTGACCAGCGGCACAACAATGAGCGTCAAAACGAAAACTATTATTGCCGGCAGGAAAAAAGCTTCCACAATTTACTCCCTACAATTTATGCAGATTTTCCGCCCGGCGGCCTTTCGCGCCGTTGACCAGATCAAAAACCAGTTTAGCGTTCTTGAGAATAAAATCAAAATCATAAGCGCTGTGCGCCACGGCGACTAAAACACAATCTGCACCGGAGAGAACTCCGGGCGTCAGCTCCTGCGACACATATTCGCGCGGATTTTTGTCGGTGTTGTATAACTCGTGCTCAAATTTAAATTTCGGCACATAAGGGTCATTGTAAATCACTTCCGCGCCGGCATCTTCCAGCAGCTTGATCAAATACAAAGCCACAGAGTTACGGCAATCGTCAATGTCTTTTTTGAAAGCCGCGCCCAAGACCAGAATTTTTGCGCCGCTGATATTTTGGCCGGAGGCGCTCAAAAGTCTACGCAGGCGGTCAATTACATAATACGGCATATTCATATTGGTGTCGGCGGCCAGCTCAATGAAACGGGTGAAAAAATCATATTCGCGCGCTTTCCAGGACAAATAAAACGGATCGACCGCAATACAATGTCCGCCAACGCCGGGGCCGGGGTAAAACGGCATAAAACCAAAAGGCTTGGTGCCAGCCGCTTCGATCACTTCCCAGATGTCTATGCCCATGCGCTCGGACAGCATCAGCATTTCATTGACCAGCGCGATATTCACCGCGCGAAAAGTGTTTTCCAGTATCTTGCACATCTCGGCGGTTTTGGGACAGGAAACCTCGTGCACTTTGTCCGCGTCAATAAACAGACGGAAAAGCTCGGCGGTCAGTTTGGTCGACTCTCGGTCAATACCGCCCACGACTTTCGGTGTATTGTGCGCGTTAAATTTCTTATTGCCCGGGTCGATACGTTCCGGCGAGAACGCCAGATAAAAATCCTGTCCGGCTTTGAGGCCGGTTTTTTCCAAAATCGGCCGCACGACTTCCTCGGTAGTTCCAGGGTATGTCGTAGACTGCAAAACGATTAACTGGCCTTTTTGCAAAGTCCGGGCTGTCGATTCCGCCGCGCTGCGCACGCACTCCAGATCGGGCGCTTTGTGTTTGTCAAAAGGCGTCGGCACGCAGATAAACACCACGTCCATAGACCGCAAACCGCTGAAATCCGTCGAGGCGCTCAAAGTTTTTTTATTTAAGACCAATTCCTTGACCGCTTCGGCCGGCACATCGGGAATATAGCTCGCGCCTTTGTTGATGCTGTCCACTTTGTTCCGGCTCAAATCAAAGCCGATAGTGCACACACCGGCTTCGGCAAACGAATGCGCCAGCGGCAAACCAACATAACCGATGCCGATTATGCCGACCCGCACGCTCTTGTCTTTTATTTTATCCGCTAACATTTTTATCTCCTTCGTGTTTTTGTCCAGCAAATATCTTTACCCTCGCGAACACGGCATAGCACTGTAGGTTACGTTCGCTTCGGGCAAAATATTTGCCGGACAGAAAATCAATACTTATATAAGTCACCCAGTTGCGTTTTTTTATGTTTGATAATCATTTGTAAAATCTCTTCCAGCTGCACTTTGGGCTGAAAACCAATTAGTTTTTTTATTTTGAAAAGGTCTGGCACGCGGCGCTCCATATCTTCAAAGCCAAGCGGATAAGCTTTTTCATAAGGAATATAAGCCAGTTTGGATTTGCTGCCGGTCAGCTCAATGATTTTTTTGGCCAAATCCTCGATCGAAATTTCCAAATTATTATTGCCGACATTGATGACCTGGCCGAGCGCCTGAGGCGTCTCAACCAAACGCTGTACCGCATCGACCACATCGCCGACATAAATAAAACAGCGCGACTGATGGCCGTCGCCGAATATTGTGATGTCCTCATTGAGCAGCGCCTGCCGCACAAAATTCGGGATCACCATGCCGTAGCGTCCGGTCTGCCGCGGTCCGACTGTGTTAAAAAACCGGACTACAATCACCGGCAGTTTTTTCTCCTGATGATAAGCCAGCGCCATGAACTCATCGATTGCTTTGGCGTAAGCGTAAGACCAGCGCGATTTATCCGTCGCGCCCATGATCGTGTCGTCCGTCTCGCCGAAAGGAAATTTGTTGCTCTTGCCGTAAACTTCCGATGTCGAAGCAATGAGAATTTTTTTCTGATATTTGTCCGCCGCGGCCAAAACAGCTTCCGTGCCTTTGAGATTGGTCATCAGCGAATTGAGCGGTTTTTCCACGATTGTGTAAACGCCGACCGCCGCGGCCAGATGATAAGAAACATCGCAATCCCGCATCAGCTCGTCGACAATTTTTTGGTCAAGCACCGAACCTTTGACCAATTTAAACCGGCCGGAAGCCGCCAGCGGCGCAACATTTTCCTCCCGTCCGGTGGAAAGATCATCGAGAGCCGTCACAGTACAGCCCTGCCGAATATAAGCCTCCGCTAAATGCGAACCAATAAACCCGGCGCCGCCGGTGATAAAAATTTTTTGCATTATATTTTAAGTATAACCTACTTTGGCAGATTTTTCACATAACTTTCCGCGGAATCGGCAAAATTTCCCAGCACACGGGTATCTTTCTGCGCCGCAACCTCTTCAAACAACGGCCTGGCAGACTTGAAGTCGCCCTCATTAAAATAAATAAGCGCTAACTCATACGTATAAATATAGTAATTGTGCGGATTTTTCAGGTACTGGCGGTTATTGTCCGCGCGGAAAAAATTAAATATTTTTTTCTGGCCGTCCAAGTCACCAGCCGAGCGCAAGGCCGGCAAATATTGCTGATGCGCGACAGCCTGCACCGAATTATTCGTCGGATATCTGGCCAAAAGTTCGGCATACAGCGTGTTGGCTGTAATTAAATTCTGCGTCCAAATATAAGCGGACAGACTTTCCAGTTTAAATGAGTCGGTCAGCGCGTTGTCCGTCGGCTCACCGGCAAAATAAGCGTCGGCTATTTCCACCTGCTCCTGCGGCTGATTATTGCGGCCATAAACCACCAGCAAAAAATATTGCGCGTCCAGGCAGCGCGGATCGTCAGGATATTTTTCTAAAAACAGGCTCAAAGCCTCGATTGCTTTTCTGTTTTGCTCGGCATAAACCATATCCAGCGCGGCGCCGTACTCCGCGTAGGCGCGTCTGTACAAGCGGTCGGCGCTCAAACTCTCCAGCGGCTCCATGCCGCGCGGCACAGTTTCGGCAACCGGCTTGTCACCCATAGCCAAAGCCAAACCTACCAGCAAAACCAAAACCAACAGAATTTTTCTATACATATTGAATTCCCCCTTTGAAATAAGCTGTC
This sequence comes from Candidatus Termititenax aidoneus, assembly GCA_003864455.1. Lineage (GTDB taxonomy): Bacteria > Margulisbacteria > Termititenacia > Termititenacales > Termititenacaceae > Termititenax > Termititenax aidoneus. Next base: position 16,839 of record BGZN01000016.1, read on the forward strand.
TATATATCGATTATTTTACCTCAAAAACACCATGAATTTCTTTCAATTGAGCGCTGGCCGTATTTTTGAGATACGCTTTGTAATTGTAACTGCCTTTGGCTAAACGGCTGGCTAAAAATTCCCAGACCAAAGTCCGGTCATCGCGGGACACAATTTTACCGCTGATATTTTCATGTTTTGCGCCGCGGGAAATAATCAGCGTGGCTTTGTCAGCCAGCAAATTAGTTCTTACTTTGAAACGGAAAGTGTCTTCAAAAACCAACTGATCGTGTTTCAGCACGGCAAGATTTTTGGGCGGACGGGCGTAAACTATTTTTTGCCAGGATTTGAGCGCGGCATCTTTGAGCGGACGCACAGCCGCCCAGATCAGCGCCGCGGCCAGGATGATTAACAGCCAAGCTAGCAGAGTTTTCCAGGCAAAACCGGCGCCGCTTTTTTGCCGCTCCAGCCGTTCCTGGCGTTTTTTAAATTCGCGCTCGATTTTCTCGCGCTCTTTTTCGTCCTGCGGTTTCAGCACGGACGACACCATGCCGGATAAAGATATTTCCCCGTCCGTAAAAGGAGCAAACTGTTCTTTCGGCGGCGCAATACCCTCGCCGGCCTGATCTAATGCGTCCGGTTTGTTCTCCGGCGGAACAGTATTATTTTCTAATTCTGCTTCAACCATATTTTACTCCGTTAAATAATTATAACTTAAAATTCAAACTGGCGTAACCTTGATTGAGCGCCACAGAAATAGGCATTTGATTGGCTGCCGGACCCCAGAGCTGCCGCGGACCGGGCGAAGTAAATACATCGGCCGCGCTCCAGGCCCGGCGCCGCGCCGCCAAAAACTTAAAAGCCGGAGAATTAGTTTTGACCAGCGCCTTCTCAATGACCATTTCATCTTTGCCGTGGCGTTTCTCCACATTGATGAGGCCGGTCAAGGGAATGGCCAGCACGCGGCCGCCCTTATGGAGATCGCTCAAAGCGGCCATGTAGCCGGTGCGCTTGTCCAAAATCAGCGAGCCGGCGATCAGCCCCAGATTGAAAGTAAACGCCGCGTCAAAAAGCGACGGCGCGCCGCAGCGCCCCTCGTAGCCGAAAAAGTGGCTGTTCGTAGCAAACGGCGTGTCCGGCGAGAGCTGTTTGATGCGCGCCGCCGTCATGTCTATCAGCAATTTTTCCGTCGGGATTTGCGAAACCTGCAAATTGCCGTGCGAGTCGCGGTCAAGCAAAAGCATTTCCTGAATATATTCCGGCAGGGATTTAAAAAGCGCGGCCTGCTCAGACTGCAATTCTTTGGCAGCAAATTCGCGGCGTTTGGCCAGGGACAGATTTTTCAAACTGGCCGCATGCCGCGCCATCAAGTCGTTGAGCGTTTTTAGCAAATCGGTCAAGTCGGGAATAAATTCGATCAACCCCTCCGGAATAATCACCACGCCGTGTTTAAGGCCTTTTTTGGCGCGCTTAATCACGATTTGCGCCAGATCGTCGACAATTTTCCGCAAGGGAATTTTCCGGGCGGCGACTTCTTCGGAAATCAGCGTCACCGCCGGACGCGTCTGCAAAGCCACTTCCAGCGCCACATGCGAAGCCGCGCGCCCCATGAGCTTGATGAAATGCCAGTATTTGCGCGAGGACGGTGTGTCCTGCAAAATATTGCCGACCAGTTCGGCGTAAATCTTGGTCGCGGTGTCAAAACCAAAAGAAATCGGTAAAAATTTGCCGGCCTGCAGGTCACCGTCAATAGTTTTTGGCACGCCGATCACCTGAACTTCAGGATAAAGATATTCGGCCAGCAGCGCGGCGTTGGTGTTGGAATCGTCGCCGCCGACAATGACCAGAGCGTTCAATTTGTTTTTGGCGCAAACTTTTTTGACCTGCAAAAATTGCTCGGTTGTTTTGATTTTAGTCCTGTCCGAGCCCAAAAAATCAAAGCCGCCGGTATTTAAAATCCGCTTCACGTCTTTGTCGGTAATCGTAAAAAATTCTCCGTTCAGCAAGCCTTTCGGACCGCCGCGCACGCCCAGCAAAACATTTTGCCGTCCCAGCACGGCTTTCAGTCCGGCCACCACATTGTGCCCGCCGGCCGCCGGCCCGCCGGAAAAAAGCACAGCCGCGCGCTGACCCAGTGTCGGACTTAAATTTTTTCTTTTGGCGGTCAAAAGCCTGTTGCCGCCGGCCTGGACTATATGCCGGAATTCCGCAGCCACCGGTTTGGCGTCTTTGGTATTTAGCGGTTTGCCTTCGGGATTAAAAGTAACCGGCACAATCTGCCCCTGCTCATCAAGGAATAACTTGCAGACCGGCACAGCCAGCTTGCGGACTTCTCTTTCAAAAATCGAGCTGCCCTGCTCCATTTTTTTTAAATCAGCGGTTAACATTGCGGCTCAAACTCCTTTTTTAAGCTCTGTTCGCTGAGCCTAAAACCTCGATATTTTTGTGTTTGTACAGCTCTTTCAATAAATCTCTGGCCGGGCCGAGATATTTGCGCGGATCAAATTCGGCCGGTTTTTCGGCAAAAACTTTGCGCACCGCGGCGGTCATCGCCAGACGGCCGTCGGAATCAATGTTGATTTTGCAAACCGCGGATTTGGCGGCCGCGCGCAACTGCTCCTCTGGAATACCAATAGCCGCTTCCATTTTGCCGCCGTATTTATTGATCAGGTCTACGTATTCCGGCGGCACGGACGACGAGCCGTGCAGAACAATCGGAAAACCCGGAATGCGTTTCTCGATTTCCGCCAAAATATCCAGACGGATTTGCGGTTTTTGGCCGGGCTTAAATTTAAAAGCGCCGTGTGAAGTGCCGATCGAGATCGCCAAACTATCCACGCCGGTTTTCCGGACAAAATCCTCGACCTCTTCGGGGCTGGTGTAAGTGTGCGTCTCGGCGGAAACCTCGTCCTCGACACCGGCCAGCACGCCCAACTCGCCCTCCACAGTAACGTCGTGCTGATGCGCATACTCCACGACCTTTTTGGTCAGCGCGACATTTTCGTCATACGCATGGTGCGAACCGTCGATCATCACGGAGGAAAAACCGTACTCTATGCAGCTCTGGCACAATTCATAAGTGTCGCCGTGATCGAGATGCAGGACTATCGGTATAGCATAGCCCAGTTCTTTGGCGTACTGCACCGCGCCCTGCGCCATGTAGCGCAGCAAAGTTTGATTGGCGTATTTGCGCGCGCCGCTGGACACCTGCAAAATCACCGGCGATTTGGTTTCCACGCAGGCCTGAATGATTGCCTGCAACTGCTCCAGGTTATTGAAATTATAGGCCGGCAGTGCGTAACCGCCCGTGACCGCTTTCGCAAACAACTCCCTCGTGTTGACCAGACCCAATTCTTTATAACTAACCATAATTTCTCCTTTCGCCGCTTAAATTGGAACTTATTTTTTACCATTTTTGGCAGGAAAAGACAAACCTAAAAAATTCGCAAAAAACAACGGAAAAATTCGATGTATTTTACAGGTATATTTTATCGATAAGTGGGTAATTACTGTTTTGTTAGTAGATGATTTTTGAGGAAGTAAAAATATTTGTTTATGCTTACGCGCGGCAAATATCTTTACTTGCGCGGTTTTGGGGCAGTGAAAATATTTATACCTTTCACAGGCCAAAAAAACAATTCGGTCATTGAGCCTGTCGAAATGACCGTCTTACGATGGCTTCGACGGTTCGACAGGCTCACCGTCCGAAGCTCGGCCACCGAGGAAATCTTGTGTCGTGGCCACGGTGCGCGCAGGTAAAGATATTCTCCGCAGTGAAAAAATTTTGCCGCGCTATTTGTCAAAAACAAAAAACGGAGTTTTGTCATGAAAAAATTTTTAAATTTAAGATCTGTTAATAGTTGCCCCCCCCCCCCCATTTTTGGCGTAAATACACTAAAAATCTAGATTTTCTCCACTCTCTATTTTCTCCTAATGAACATCAAACGTTGAACGCCGCTTTTGCGGTTACTTGAGGTTTGGTGTTTAAAAAAAATTAGGAGGAAAATATGAGACAACTTTATACAGATATAGGTAACATTACTGGAAGGATAAATAATCTTTCACCTCAGCAAATACGCGATTTGGCAAATACGGTACAACGATTTGTGCCAACAGATATTACAGAAAAAGAAAATTATCAAAGTGATGAGTTTTTCAAATCTAAGGGCAACACAAGCAACACAGGTAATACAAAAGACCAAACATATACTATTAATAGCCAACCGCCAGCTAATATTGTTAATGTTGATTCGCTAAATAATTTAATTGCATCCAAACAAGAAGTCCTGCTGCAAAAATTATGGGACAATATGCCTGTAAATAATGAATTGGAAATTGCCCACTTTGAAAAAGTGTTTGGTGAACTTAGAACGGATAGCGAAACTCCAGCGCCTGAAGGAACAGAAAGCCCGGTCAACACATCTCCAAACTTGAGCCGCGCAAATATCACATATACTACACTGGCTGATGATACTCAGTTATCCCCAGAGGACATTGCCAAAAAGAATTCGGTGATCGAGACACTTAAAAAAGCCGGAATTTCTCTGGAGAGAGTAGAAATACGTCTGGCTAAAAGTTCTCTTGGGGAAGTCAATATGTTTATTACAGCTAAGCCGAGCGGAAAATACAGCAAAGATGAGGATATAAACTCTGAGATAGCCATCCTTACAGATCAGATAACTGACTGCCTTGTAAACACTAGTGAAAAAGATAAATATGCGGTGCGTGCAGATAAAGGAGGGATTCGCCTTAATCTTAATGACATGAATGGAGAGGATAGTTTGGAAACAAGGGATCAGTTAGCAGCAGCGCAACAGCGCAGAGAAATTAACCAACAAGAACTTGATAGACAAAGAGAGTTGGATGTGCAGCGCGAAGAAATGAACCAACAAACAGTTATTAAGCTAACAGACCTGGGCGTTGACCCGCTAAAATTTCGGATAAATATAGATGACAGCGGTAATGTAAGTATTGTACCCAGGGTAGTTAATTGCCGCGCACAAGACATCACGGTATTACTCGGTCAGCTGGAACGAGCAGGGTATCAGCCTGAATTCGATAACGACAAGCTTATAACAAGATTAAGCGCGGCTGATATTAATGGAGACGGCCTTAGTCAAAGAACTCAGTTTACTAAAAATTTAGAACAATTAGAAAGGGCTGATGCTCGGACGCAGAGACTGGAGGCTAAAGCCGAAGAATTAAACAATATACTTAAGGAAAATGGACTGAGATACATTGGTGTTGGTTATAATAAACGAACGGGCGAATTAACACTTAACACTAGCGTCCAAGATACAACTAATGATTATGCACACTATAATCAGGCCGTGAAATTATTGGCAGGTAAAGATTTAGGTGATTTTAGTTTTACGGATGGAGCGCTATCTCCGAAACAGCCAGACCTTTATTCTGTTCAAGCGAAGATACGACGGAGTCTATCGGAGAATGGATTACTTCATGCTGGAAAAGTGTCCATAAATCAAGAAAATGGAACATTGGAGTTTAAGCCATTTAGTTTTAGTGATCCACAGCAAGACCAAGGGAATTTTTCTGCTGTTGTGAGCTTCTTAAAAAAAGAGTACGGTGATCCGCCAAGCATAAATGGTTATACAATTCAATATGCTTAACGACCGCGCTAGGCGCTAAAGGATAAGGTTATTTATACTTCACCAATTTCTCAAACGCCTCGGCCTGGAGCGCCGCGATACAAATATATATCATTGACAAACGAATACTTTTATAATATATTATATATACAAATATTTAATTATAGGAGTACAAACAATGACAAAAGTATTACAAGTGCGTCTGGATAGTGAGACCAAAGCGGCAGCAGACCGGCTCTACGCTGATTTGGGACTGGACACTTCCACCGCGGTAAGGATGTTTTTGCAGGCCTCTTTGCAGGCCAACGGACTGCCCTTTGCGGTCAAACGCGCTTTTAACCCGGAGACCGAGGCCGCGCTGCAGGAAGCGCGAGACATTGCCGCAGGCAAAATTAAAGCCAAAGGCTATAAAAGCGTTGAAGAAATGTTCGCAGAACTTGACGCAGAAATAGTCAAAGAATAATGTTAATTTTAAAACAGACCTCTCAATTTCGCAAAGATTATAAGCGTATTAAAAAACGCGGCTATGCTGTCTCAATCCTGGCCGAAGTATTAAAAACTCTTTTGGCGCAAAAACCGCTGGAACAAAAATATCAAGACCATCAATTGACCGGCAAATGGAAAGATTTTCGGGAATGCCATCTGCAAAATGACTGGCTCTTAATCTATCAAGTATTGCATAAAGAACTGATTTTACTAGCAACACGTACCGGCACACATGCAGATTTTGGCTGGTAGCGCTGCACGAGAGCCACGCCAGAAAATAGTGCAAAAAAGGACTGTTACTCCATATTTACACCCCTGATTTAGCATGGTACAATTATCCTTATGGCAGACAAAAATTATCGAGTCCGCACCTTAACGGAGGCCTTATTAGATTTTTCCAAAACTTTTAAGGTCATTTTAATGACCGGTCCCCGGCAGGTCGGCAAAACCACTCTCCTAAAAAATGCCGCGTCAAACAAGCGCAAATATGTAACTTTAGACAATCCTGCGGATCTGCTGCTGGCCAAATCAGACCCCGAACTGTTCTTTGAAAAATACAGTCCGCCGGTTTTTATCGACGAAATCCAATACGCGCCGGAATTATTTAAATACATCAAAATACTTGTAGACAATTCCAATCAGCGCGGCGCGGTCTGGCTGACCGGCTCACAGCAATACAACATGATGCAGGGGATCACCGAAAGCCTGGCCGGAAGGGTGGCTATCCTAAACCTGCTGGGCTTTTCTATTTACGAACGCGAAAATAAAGGCCGGGCGCAGTCCAAACCCTTCCTGCCGCGCCGAAAACAATTTGGCCAATTGACGACACGGCTAAAGAGAAAAAACTCCGCTGAAACATTTCAGATTATCTGGCAGGGGTTTTTCCCCGAGGTGATAACGCTAAATCCGCAAAAACGCGCGGCTTTTTACGCCGCATACATAAAGACCTATCTAGAACGTGATGTGCGCCAGTTGGTTAATATTGGCGACGAGTCCGCGTTCCTCACTTTTTTAAAAGCAACAGCCGCGCGGACAGGACAGCTGCTCAATCTTAACGACCTTGCGGCAAATACAGGTATCTCGCCCAAAACAGCCAAACACTGGCTGTCTATTTTGCAGACAGCCGGCTTGGTTTACTTATTGAAGCCTTATTTTAAAAACATCACCAAACGTTTAAGCAAAACGCCAAAACTTTACTTTATGGATACCGGCCTGGCGGCTTATCTGGCGGATTGGAATACTCCGGAGGCTTTAGAAACCGGAGCCATGGCCGGCGCTTTTTTTGAGACATTTGTCGTAACAGAAATTATAAAATCCTATTATCATACAGGGCATGAACCGCAATTGTATTATTACCGCGACGCTAAACATAACGAGATCGATTTGTTAATTCATCAAGACGGTTTGTATTACCCTGTGGAAATTAAAAAAAGTACCCTGCCCGGGACAACGGACATAAAAGCGTTCAAGATATTTGGCAGTCTGGAAAAATTAGGGTACGGGAATTTAATCTGCCAGACCAGGGAATGGCGGCCTCTGAACACCAGCGTTTCCGCTATACCGGTTTGGAATCTGTGAGCAATAATAGTTTATTTATATCTCACCAATTTCTCAAACGCCTCGGCCTGAAGCGCCGCGCCGCCGATTAACGCGCCGTCAATGTCCGGCTGTGCCATTAGTTCTTTTACATTTTCCGGCTTGACCGAGCCGCCATATTGAATGCGAATATCCTGCGCGGCCGCGCCGAAAATTTCGCTAAGCAATTTGCGGATCAAGACATGCGCCGCGTTAGCCTGCTCCGGAGTGGCCGTCCGGCCGGTGCCGATCGCCCAGACCGGCTCATAAGCGATGACAATTTTGCCGTGCTCTTGGGCATTCAGCCCTTGCAAACCCTCGCGGATTTGCGTCGACAATACCTGTTCCACCTGACCAGCCTCGCGCTCCTGCAAAGTCTCGCCCACGCAAACGATCGGGATCAGTCCGGCTGTAAAAGCCGCCAGAATTTTTTTATTGACAGTCTCGTCTGTTTCGCCGAAATATTGCCGCCGCTCGGAATGCCCGATGATGACATAATCGCAGCCTAAAACTTTGAGCATGTCGCCGGAAATCTCGCCGGTAAACGCGCCGGATTTTTCCCAGAAAAGGTCTTGCGCGCCGACTTTGACATTAGTGCCTTTGGTGCGGGCGGTCGCCACATTGAGTGAAGTGAAAGGCGGACAGATCACGATGTCCACAGCGCTCACATCGCGCAACAAAGGCGTGATTTCGTCTATGAAAGTCAGCGTCTCCAGATGATTTTTGTTGAGTTTCCAGTTGCCGGCCATGATCGGTTTGCGCATAAGTATCCCCTTTTGCTTGGAATTAAGTGTTATTTTTTTAACATTTTTACCGAAAATTAGCAATGAGTGAACAATTAGCAGGCCAACATCATTTATTAGTTAAGACTTCGGCAATCAATGTTGTTTCCAGTAAAGCAAACCCATCAGTTTCCCGTCTAACAGAAAAAGTGTAGCCCAAATCCCAACTTTCCAGCATAGGCTTAATTTTAAAAAAATCCGCCGCGCTGTGATAAATGCTGATCATTAAAACAGGTTTTTGTTTTTTTATAGTATTTTCCGCGCCTTTTAAAAAATCCTGCTCCGCCCCTTCCAAATCCGTTTTTATCAAGCCGATTTTTAGATTATGCTCCCTGACATAATCATCAAGCGTTATAACTTCTATCTCTTCACTTTGTTTGAAAGGAGTTTTTTTGTGCAGTTCATGCAGGCTGCTTTCTGAATTTCCAATATAAATACGCTTCTTTTCTTTTTTGCTGCCTAACGCGTATTGAACAGGAATTACAGAGTCAGCACAATCATTTAACTCTATAGTCTTAAGCATTTTTTTATAGTTTTCAGTTACCGGCTCAAAGGCATAAACTTTTTGGTTTGTATATTGACGAAAAACTAACGCGGAGTCTCCTATAAAAGCGCCGGCGTCAATAATATTTTTATTTTTAACAGACTTTAACGTCTTTAATTTTTGTAAACCATATTCGTTATAAAACACACATACCTCAAACCAGTTAATAGGCAGGAAAAATTTTTTATATACAAAACATTCATTTGAAATTTTTATAATTCTAGACCCAAAATCCTTGCGCAGGAGTTTTATTTCCGCTTTTTCTTTTTCTGTAAAAATATCCGCATAGCCGCCGATATTTTTGTGAACTACAGTTTCAACATGACTTAAAACACGACTCACCGTCGCCACACTGTCCACGTCCAATGAACGTATTAATTTTTTGTAATTTTCATACAAACCCATTTTGTCATAATCTGATTTAAATTTTTTAAAAAAAGCTAACCATTTTCTATTAACACGCAATATTTCGGGGGGGGGGGGGGGGGGGGGGCTTCCAGAGGGGATTGCGGTGGTTCTCATGGGGGTAGGGGGAGTAGTGCGCACCTGGGGAGTAGTTCTTGTGATAGTTGTTGGGGTAACAATAAACTTACAAAATTTATATAAGATTAACCAAAAATTTAAATAAAGGTTATACGGAATAAATAATAGTTTTTTTAAAAATAACTTTTTAGTCAATTTTAAACTCCTCACTTACATTTTAGAATGTTACTTACTTATTTTTTTAACACTTTCAGGCCAAAAACGCAAGGCAAAAAAGTGTTCTGCAAAGTTATTTTGAGGATAATTTTGTAGCGTTAATTATTTTGCCAGCGGCATAATACATAACGGCAGGTCGGTCTTATTTAATTTTAATTCTTTACGTATGCCGTCGGCGTTGAGCGTCATCAAATAACGCGTTGTCACGCCCAGCGCGTTCGCTGCCAGATAAACATTTTGGCTCATCGCCCCGACCAGAATATTATCCATCTCCGCGCGCTTGTTTGCAGCGGTGTCCGCCACAAAAACCAAAATCACAGACGAATTTCGCACAAAACCGTCCGCAGTAACTTCCGCTTTGACATTTTTAGGGTTGACCTCCGTCAGCGCATGTTTTTGCCAGTCATAGAGAAACGCGCCGTCATTTTTCACGGCATACACTTTGACATGCGGCGGACGTCCCATGCCCACCGGCACAGTCCAGCCTTTGCCGTTCCTATTCCGGCCGGTCGCCGCCCACAATATAGTAGACAGCTCCTGGTCGGATACAGCGCCCGTCGGAAAACCAATCCGCAGACCGGAAGCTCTTTTTTCCAAAAGCGTAAAAATACCCTCGCCGCCGGAAGCCTGTGGTTTGGCCAGTTTCACTTCAGCGCCGGCCGCGGCCAAAAACACAAGCAAAAGCACGCCGCAGAATTTACGCATCGTATCCTCCCAATATTTGCGAATTTTAGTCTGTATACTATAATTCTATACTTTATGAATATTATTATCAACGCTGATGATTTCGGCATTAGCGCAGGCGCTAATCAGGCCATCGCCGCCCTGCACAAAAAAGGCGTGCTTTCTTCGGCCACGCTGCTGGTCGACCTGCCCTATGCCAAAGACGCCGCGGAGATCGCCAAAAAACAAAATTTGCCGACGGGACTGCATTTCAATCTGACGCTCGGGCCGCTCGCCAAATACAAAAACCGCGCGGATTTTGAGCGGCAGCTACTGTTTGGCCAGGTGCGCATAAAATTTATCAAAGAAGAATTAAACCGCCAGTATCAAAAAATGCTCGACCTCGGCCTGACGCCAACACATATTGACAGCCACCAGCATGTGCACAATTGGCCGCAACTCTTTCCGGTCTTTGCCCGTTTTGCGCGGGACAAAAAAATTCCGCTGCGCCTGACTCTGGAAAAGCCAGTTTTCAATAAATATGACAAAATTCAGACTGGCGATTTTAAACAGCTCTGGCGCAAAACAGCCGCGTTAATTTTCGGCGGCTGGAATTTTCTTACCGCCAAATTGCTGCGCGTGCAGACAAACCGCTCACTGACTTCGCTTTTTGCCCTCTGGCCGCGCGCCGCCCGGCCGGAGCCGAAACATTTGCGCCTGCTCTTAAATAAACTAAAAGACCGCGCCGAATACATGTGCCACCCTATCGCCAATGCGGAAAACACGCCGACCGCGATCACCGAAACTTCTCTGCGAGAATACACTTTAATGACAAACCCGGAATTTTTCGCTATGATTTCTAACAAGTTTCATTTAATCAATTTCGGAGAACTGTAGTGGCGAAATTTTTGGTTACCGGCGGCGCCGGATTTATCGGCTCAAATCTGGTCAAAGCTTTGCTGGCCAGCGGCGACAGCGTGCGCGTCATGGACAATCTTTCCACCGGCCGTTTGAGCAATATCGAGCCGGCGCTGGGACAAATAGATTTTCAACAAACCGATCTGGCCGATCTCGACGCCTGCCGGCGGGCGGTGGACGGAGTGGATTACATATTGCATCACGGCGCGATACCGTCCGTGCCGCGCTCGGTCGATGATCCGCTCAAAACCAACAACGCCAACATCAACGGCACGCTTAATTTACTCGTCGCCGCGCGCGACGCCAAAATCAAGCGGCTGATTTACGCCGCGTCGTCCTCGGCTTACGGCGACTCGCCGGTGATGCCCAAAACCGAAACCATGGAAACCCGTCCCAAGTCGCCTTACGCTACGCAAAAACTGGCCGGTGAAATGTACTGTCAAAATTTCAGCGCGCTGTACGGCCTGGAAACAATTTGTCTGCGCTATTTCAATGTGTTCGGGCCAAATCAAGATCCCTATTCCGTGTATTCCGCGGTCATTCCGCTATTTATCAAAGCGACACTGCAAGACCAAAGCCCGACGATTTTCGGCGACGGCCTGACTTCGCGCGACTTTACTTATGTGGACAACAATGTGCAGTCCAATATTTTGGCCTGCACCGCGCCGTCAGCCGCGGTCGGTGAAGTCATCAATATCGCCTGCGGCTATGAGATCTCGCTCAATCAACTGGTGGAGAAAATCAATCAGCAGCTCGGCAAAAATATTCCGCCCCGGCACGCGGCGGAACGCGCCGGCGACGTAAAGCACTCGCTGGCCGATATTCGCAAAGCGGAAAAACTGCTCGGCTACAAACCGCTGGTATCTTTTGACGCAGGCCTGGCCAAAACTATCGAGTTTTATCAAACGGCTGATCAATGAGGCTCTCGAGGTGACCGGCACAAAAATCCTGCGCATCATTTCCCGTCTGAATATCGGCGGACCGGCTATTCATGTGACCAATCTCAATTACTATCTCGACAAAAATTACGGCTACGACTCACGGCTCGTTTACGGCTCGCTGGCCACTGGCGAAGGTTCTATGGAATATTTAGCCCGGACCAAAAAACTAAAAACTATTATTCTGCCGGAACTGGGACGTGAAATAAACTGGCGCAAAGATCTAAAAACCTTTTGGCAATTGTACAAAATCCTCCAGCGCGAAAAACCGGACATCGTGCATACGCATACCGCCAAGGCTGGCGCGGTTGGCCGCCTCGCCGCGAAACTGGCCGGCGTAAAAAAAGTCTATCACACTTTTCATGGCCATGTTTTTCACAGTTATTTCGGTAAATTTAAGACCCTGGCTTTTATTATTCTCGAAAAAATCCTGGCGCGTTTCACGACCAAAATTATCGCTATTTCGGCCAAACAAAAAGCGGAGATTATTTCTTACGGCGTGGCCAGACCGGACAAGATCGCGGTTATCCGGCTGGGCTTTGAGTTAAACAAGCTGCAGCCCGTAAAAAACTATTGGCATCGCAAATACAAATTAGCGCCGCAAACCATTCTAGTCGGCATAGTCGGGCGGCTGACCGCTGTTAAAAATCATGAATATTTTTTGGAAATTGCGCGGGAAGTCTGCCGGCAAAATGACAATGTCCGGTTTATTATTATCGGCGGCGGCGAACTGCGCGAACAATTGATAATGTCCGCCAAACTAAAAAATCTTGACGGCAAAGTGTTTTTTGCCGGTTTTTTAAATGACACCAAAAAAATCTACAGCGATCTGGACATTGCCGCGCTGACATCGCGCAATGAAGGCACGCCGGTTACGCTCATCGAGGCTATGGCCTGCGGCAAACCAGCGGTCAGCACAAATGTCGGCGGCGTGGC
>BGZN01000017.1 GCA_003864455.1 Candidatus Termititenax aidoneus
GATATGTTTGAACCCCAGATTTTTGGCCAGAATTTTGGCGATAGTGCTTTTGCCTGAACCGGCTGGCCCGTCGATAGCGATTTGCATGAAAGCATTATAAAGGGAGAGGGGGGAAATAAAAAGGGAGAGAGCTGTTGTTTAGTTAGCACGGTGATATTCTGGCCAAGAAATGTTAAAAATAGTTCTTATCAATATTGAGAACTATTTAAGAAAAGTTCTCATTGATATTAACAACTTTTCTGGTATAATTATAGCTATGATAAACACTGATTTATTAACCGCCGCACTGCTGGAACAGCGAGAAACATTTTTAACGCGCAGCCGCGGTGTATCTAGAGAAATTGTTCCAACACTGGCGAAAATGCTCAAAGCGCCGCAAGTTATAGTTATCACTGGTTTGCGGCGAGTAGGCAAGTCTACTTTACTGGCACAAATTGCTGATGCTTATCTTGAGGATAGTTTTTATTTTGTCAATTTTGAAGATGAACGCCTGCTGAATTTCCAGGCTGACGATTTTGATTTGCTCCAGGAAACACTGATCAGTTTGTTCGGTGAAAAGAAAACTTTCTTACTCGATGAAATCCAAAACGTGCCAGAATGGGAAAGATTTGTACGCCGGCTGCACGATCAGGGTTATAAATTTATTGTAACCGGATCAAACGCCTCGCTGCTTAGCCAAGAGCTCGGCACGCGCCTTACCGGACGTTCGATTAGGGTGGAGTTGTTCCCTTTTTCATTTCGGGAATTTCTGCAATTTCGCAAAATCGTCCCGCCAAATCTGACGCATTTAACCGCCAAGCAAAAAGGCCAGCTGCGTAAACAGGCACGGGAATATCTGCTCATAGGCGGCATACCGGACGCGCTGAAATATCCGGAATTGAATTGGCACAAAACACTTTACGACGATGTGTTGTACCGCGACATCGCTGCGCGTTATAAACTGGACAATACGCGTAGTTTGCAAGAGCTAGCTTTCTATCTCTGCTCCAATACAGCCAGTTCAATTTCTTTTAATAAATTAAAAGACTGGCTGAAACTGGGCAGCGGCAATACTGTAAAAAATTATATCACCTATTTAGAAAACAGCTGGCTGTTTGCCACAATCAACAAATACGCTCATTCAGTCAAGGAACAACAGATTGCCGCTAAAAAAATCTACGGCATTGATACCGGCCTGCTAAAATCCGTTGGCTTTGCGTTTTCCGAAAACAAAGGACGGCTGCTGGAAAATGCTGTGTTTCTACGGCTGCGGCGCAACCAACAAAAAATATTTTACTATAAAACCGCCGAAAATTACGAAGTCGATTTTTTCCTGCCGGAACAAAAAACTTTTGTTCAGGCTGCCTGGCAACTAAACAGTCCGGCTGTGCTGGAACGCGAGCTGCGCGCTTTATCCTCCGCAGTTCGCGAACAACCTCAAGCGAAATCCTGCGTAATCGTCACCGAAAATATCAAGCAAATTTACCAATGGGATAAATTACACATACAGGTTGTGCCATTGTATGAGTGGCTGTTGTAATATTCTTGCCGGGACCGGCTGGCCCGTCGATAGCGATTGGCATGAAAGCATTATAAAGGGAGAGGGGCAGAACTATTTAGGCGGACGAAAGATGCCAAGCTGCTGATTTAATGTTTTGATTTCTTCCGAAAATCGTCCAGCCTTTTTAAGTTCCTGCTCAATATAATTCAAATGGCCGGCCAGAAATGGCAACATTGCAGCATCTTTTTCCATAGTTTTTTTTAAATCTTGTTTATCATCTCCTAATTGCATATAAGACTCATAAACAAATTTGGCATATCGGTAAGTTGTATCAGTATATTTATATAAATACTCAATATCTCCAGTATGAAAATATTTTTCACCATAAAGACCATATAAATTACGCAAAGCCGATGTGTTAGCTTCATCTAATGCTAACGCTGATAAAAAAAGATTTTCTTTGGTTTTTTCTTCTGATGTTTTTATACCGAGAGCAACTATATTTTCAGCCAACATTCCTAAAACATCGGTTTTCCTAATGGAGTAATACATATGTTCTTTATTTGTATGAATATCCGTATTTTTAGTATTCTCATATTTTAAGCCGTCTAAACTTGAATATACATGCACTTCCTCTTGCTTTTCGTCTAAATCGTATTTACAGACAATCCACATTTCTGTTTCCTCGCCGAGCACGGACATCGCTAGATAGAAATACAACGTCAATGGCAGGCAATCTGCCAACGACCTTTTTTCTTCACGAATGATTTCCCCTTTTCTATTTACAACTTCTTTCCATCTGCGTGTTCTACTAAATAGACCAGGCAGAAAATTATTTGCAATATCATACTTTTCCCAAGCCGCCAAACGCCCGTTTAATCGTTCAAGTTCTTTAAACACAATGTCCGCTTTAGACATATTTCCATTTTCCGGTTTGAGTAAAGCTGCCTGACAAGCATTTTTAATCAATTCAAAAGTATCCAAATCAGGTAAGACTTCATGCCAATGGCGCACACCGGCAACTATAGAAAATGTCAATATTACAGTTGAAATATGCCCAACTTTATTTTCTATTTCTTCAATAAATATTTTGAATTTATCCACACTATCTTTTGCAAGATCAAATTCAGTAATCTCAAATTTATAATCAGCAGCTATAGCCTTGATCGTTTCCAGACGGGCAACATTTTCAAGATAAACATTTTTAGAGTACTGAAAAAAAGCACTTTTTATGGACATAACTGCCTCCATAAGGATATCGGAAGATCAGTAAAAAAATTGCAATACTTTTCTAAGAATAAGCTTCAATTAAAGCTTCGAGAAAATCGCGGTCTATAGTCCATTGCAGCATAAATTCGTCGGGGCGCAGGTCTTGATTGATGCGCCAAATTGCCTGTGAGGTGTTCCAGTCCATATAACCGCGTTTGAGCGGAACAAAAACTTCTAGCAAAGCGTCATTGTCCAGCGGAGAAAACTCCACATTTTTGATCTTTTCCGCCAATTTATGGCCGTCCAGAAAAGTTACAGTCTGTAAAAGCTCTTCGATTATGGGTTTAGCCGCCGGATATTTGCCGTTGACGCGCAGAATGTCAATCTCCGGATACATTTCCGATTCCAGCTGATCACGCAGAGATTCTAATTCGTTCTTGATATATTGCTTGCGCTCCTCAGTGCCGACCTCAGGATTGTAATACTCGCCGATCAGCATGCCGGATTTGATCGAGCCATAGCCGCTTTTGAGGAGCATTTCCTGCACTGCAGCGATAAAGGGGTCTTTTTCGCCATCGTAACTGATCGATATTTCATAAGGTTTATTGTTCATTATTTCTGTAAATTTGACCTGTACTTTTTCCAGCACAGCGTCCGGCATCTTCATGGCGGCGCAGGCCGCGCGCACCGCCGCCGTGCTGTCTATCTCTGGTAAAATCTGGATTAAGCCTAGTTCTTTGGCGCGCGTCACTATATATTCACGCAAAGAATTATTATATTTTTCAGTCTGGCCTTTGGTAATCACTTTAAGGATCATTTGTTCCAACAGACTGGCTTCCTCGTTTAACGCCTCCTGGTATTTTTCCCATCCGGCTTTGGAAAATTTTCTAAGATACACCACCACATTAACCCAATAAGCCGGAAATTTGGGCAACTCTTCCAGCGAGCGGGCATTTCGAGTGCCTTGATAGAGCTTGTGCACTTCTTTGGCCAATGCTTTATAATCAAGCCTATGAATGCCCACATCATAAATTGCGTTGTAAATAATATTTAACAATTTTTCAAATAAATTTTTCAAGCGCTTTTGCAAAAATCCGTAAATTTGGTCTTTTTCCGCGGCTAGTCTGGTAAAATCCACAGCGCCGTCATTTTTCAGAAAATAAACAGCCAGGCCGACCAACACATTGCTGGTCAACCCCATAAACTCTTCTGACTCGTCTACAAACCAATTGTCCGATAAATAAACATAAACATCCCGCGTGGCTTTGTTTAAATCTACTTTTGACAATTCAAGAAAGCGCGTGAACGCTCCCTTGCGCTGGCCGCATGCCGGCGCCCAATCCGCCAGAGCCTCCAGCAAAACCGAGCCGACACCCTCGCCTTGCGTCATGTTTTCCCGAAAAGCCAGCTGCACAGGATCAATATCACCATGTGAAACATGATGTCCCATTTCATGCCAGAGTATGCCGTCGATCATTTCCTGAATAAAAGTTTCTTTGATATTCAACACATCTTCAGTTTTTTGCGCGCCATAGAAAGCCAAGGCTTTTGCTTTAATGCCTTCGCGCAGCGCGGAATTTACATGGTGCAACGCGTGTTTGCGCTCGGCTTTGGATTGGTCAAAAAATTTCTGCCACTTGTTAAAGAAAATAACTTCACAAGCCTCATGACGGATCATCGTGGCGTCTTGATAAACTTCCGCGGCAAGCGACAAGGTATACTGGGGTGAACGGATATATTCCTGCCGCATAATATAAACTTTGTTGTTTTCTATTTCTTTTTTCTCCACCAGCCCAAAAATGAAACTCACCTTGTACGCGCCCAGCGTAGAAAACAAATAATAATCTGTGTCTAAAAGATCCAGCAGGACAAGCATGTCAACAAAACTATGATATGGATATTTTTTCGACAATAAATCCAAAGAAAAATTTCTAATCTGCGCAAAATAGGCATCGCCGGATTTATTGCCGTGCCGTTTGTCACATTCGTCCAAAATTCGGCGAAAACGGTCAGCGTCAAATTGCGTGACTTCACGGTTATTGGGGATATTCAAAATGCTGCGGCAAAAAGAAATTGACACTCTTTGCTCACCCATTACACCAAAATCTTTGCGTTTATCCATGGCTAGATAAATAATCAACGCCAATTCCTTAAGTTCTCTATAAATATATTCTTTGACAAATTCACGGATAGAATACAATTCCTCATTTTGTTTATCTGGCTGCTTGAGCCGTTTTGCCACCAGCTTGGTCAAGCGCCGCTCTTCCAGTGAACGGGTAGAATCATGCAAGGCGGCGCCATACTTGGCGGCTAACTGCTCATGCAGTTTTTTTAATTCATCATTGGACAATTTGCTGTATATAGAGATTTCCACTAAAGACCCCTAGAGTTAATTTTAACATATTCTCTTTTAAAAAAAAGAAAGGGCGCTTTAAAAAGCGCCCTTTAAACACGAACGCTAATCTTATTAGCGATTAGCCTTCCTCGGTTCCTGAGGTTCCAGCAACATTTTCGCGACCCTGATTCACCGATTCGTTAGCGGCTGCAGCCAACGCGGTAGGAACGCCGGGGAATACGGCTTCGTTGACTTCTTGAGCAGAGGTTGAAGCATAAGCGGCACGCAATGCGGCACTATTTACTGTTCGTCCTCCATCAGAAACAACTTCTTTTTTAGTTAGCCGCGATAATGGCGTAAGGCCAACAACACCAGCATCTGTCGGCAAATGGATCTGCACGTCTTTGCCAACCACATACCGTCTGGCTCCAACCGCTTCTTGAAGATCAAAAAGAAAATTAGCATCCCTCAAATCAAGATCGGAAACACTAAGATTCTTGGCAGCCGCATAAGCTATTAAAGCTGTACCTCCAATAAGGCCCAGCGGCGTTTGTACGGAAACCGTACTTAGCCTTTCTGCCGATATATTAGCTAATTCTGATATATTTATTAGTTCACTCATGATCTTTCTCCTTTATAGTTTTTTATTTTTTTTAAACAACCCTAAAACATAGGCACAAAATTTACGGTATTTCATCTCCTTTCAAATTTATATATTCTTTTCTACATATCCACATATATATCGTAAGTTGTTTCAAGCTGTTGCAAATTTTTTATAGTGATCTTTATTATTCTATACTTCCTCCTATTATTATATCGCAAGTTTTTTTAAATTGTTGCAATTTTTTAGTCATCTAATTTTCCATCCAAAAACCAATAACCATTTTTAAACTGCAAGCTATGTTCCGGTTGACCAAGCGCGGTCAAAGCGTATACATTACTGCGCATTGCCGCTATATTATATTCCACTCCGCCAATTTTGATAACTTTTTTACTTTCATCATAAAACACCCGTATCCTTACATTATTTCTTCTGTAAGTTATATCTAAATTTCTTAATTGTTCCGGTATCTCGACCGGCCGCGTGTTCTCAATCCGTTCTTCCGTTCCTGCACTGTCCCGCAAAACCGCTTCCGCAGGCGGTACAGCTAACTTAGCTCCGGGCTTTAACCTTGCAACATCAAATCCGTTGGCCGGATCTATTTCAGGGTTAAGCCGGTAAAGTATTTGCAGCGATATATTATGTTTTCTTGCAATACCGGACAATGTGTCGCCGGAAACCACCGTGTATGTTGTTAAACAAGTTTGACTCCATTCCTGCAAAAGTATGGCGTAAGACAAATCCAAAGATCCGCCTTTGCTTAAATCAGCGATAGTCTGCGCAAGTGAAACCCGGCCCAGCGGTTTGCTATCTAAAATCGCCAGCATATTTCCAGCCAAAGCGGAATCAGGTTTTATGTCATATTTAAGCAACATATTCAATAGCAGCAATATTTTTGCGCCGTGCGGAGCGTCTGTATCTTTAACATCCTTGATCAACTTCAAAAACACTGTTAGCATGCCTGCATTTACCGCCGTATAGCCGCAAGCCGCATTTACTTTCTTGGCCAATTCCGCATAAGCGACATACGCGGTTCTAGCGTTGACTGTATCATTAAGCATTGGACGATCAAGCGCCGTATTAATCAAAGTTTCCGTTCCGGCAACAACAGGCATTTGCTTTTCCGCAAAATCTTTGTATTCCATTAAAATCTGTAAAACTTCCGGTATAGATGTGCTGTCTGTAATAAGGCCGGCCGTTTTCAACCAATTGCATGCTGTTTTATACTGGTTAATATAGAGCTCATCAGTGCTGCCACTACCGGCAAGTATTATGGACACTGATGTTTGTTGCTGTACATTTGAACCAAAATACAAAAAAGCATCCAACGCTTTATCAATATTTTTTTCGCCTTGTTTAACAAAATATTCCCGATAAGAATCCAGCCAAATTGGAAGCATAGCTCTATCAAAATATTCTAAAGACCAGCGACTAGCCGGTTGTAGAAATATTTGTGTGCTTCTTGCTTGTTGCCCGGTTGTCTCGTTTGGTAAAATCCCCGTTTGCAGAATCCTAGCTAGTTTTATTTGCTCCTCGGCCGTCAATGGAGAACCATCGTCCGCCGGTCGTCTGTCTTTTCTGACGGCTTGTTCCGCTGCCGCAGTTAAACTAGAGCCAGCCGGACTCATAGATAGTATGCTAACCTGCACATAGATATTACTTTCCGTTGTCAAAATAGCATTTTCATCTAAACCATTGGTCTTTTGCAGGATTTCTAACGCAATCGGACGCATTTTTTCTGGAATTGCTAATTTATTGAGAATTAACGTTAAGTAGTCCCCGGCTTTCCAGCCGGCATATGCTTTGTCAAGCGGAATCTCTATGGAAGAATTACACAGGTATTCTAGTTGTTTCAAAGCGCCAGCGCTGTAACTGCCAAACAACGCGCGGTCAGCATAATATTTGTACATAGCTGGTGAAAATTCCATGCCGTTGGCGGTAAAAACATACGGAGTCGCTGGATGCGGTATGCTTGGCTCCAGCACCCGTAGCCCATCTCTCATTTTTACGGTATACGGCAAAGTATTATAGTAAGCATTCCATTCTTGAGGCGACACGGAACCAGAATGAACCGATGCGGCAAAACCTATTTCTCCGGCTAAATACTTGCGCACTCTCTCTCTCTGTTCAGGTGAATTTTCCCAATGAGCAATCAATATATTTAAACGTTCCAGAGAAATATTTTTATCGCTCACTTCTGGTTTTCCTTGACGCAAAGTGGCAACGCGCCGTCTAGCCGCCGCATTACCCGAACAAAAATCTATAGCCAAAAGTTCTTCTGCTATAAACAAGCTGGAAACACTTGGGCTCAATTGTGAAACACTCCAAAAACTATGTGGACTTTTATTAAACTCGCTATATTCAGCCTGAAAATTTACATTCTTTTCGGCCAGAATTTTCTCATTGAAGAACAAAGTCAGAAGCTCATTTAATTCAGCCGCAGATATATACCGCGCGACCAAATCATACACAGCCTGAGCATCATTATCTCTCACTTTAGCCAGCATCTCTTTACGGATAGTCTCGCTGCGCAAAGCCAGAGTAATTTTTCCTTTGTCTCCAGAAATATATTTGCTCATATTATCTGTCTGGCACTTGGAAAAAAACCAAGCGGTAAAACTTACAAACAATGGTTTATTTACATCAAATAATTGCCCTGACTGACGCAAATCCGCAATGCTGGCTGGACGTGTGGGATTTAAGAAAAATCCCGTCTGTTGACGCGGCAGAGTTACAGCCGTGCAATTACCTGTCCGAGAGTCAATCGATATATGATAATTATTTTGCAGCTCGCCAATATAAGCTTCATCGCTCAAGTTTTTTGGCCGTCCGAGCATTGCTTCCCAAGCCTGCATAGTTGTCTTAAATTCCAACGCATTTAGACAGTACTCAAAATACCATTTTGTTTCATCGTACACCGCGTCAACATATCGGCCGGTTTCTGCCGAACTATTGTGTTTCGTGTCTACCATAAGTTCCGCAGAATTAGGGTACAGTTCCGGGTACTCCTTAACCATAAAATAAATTGCATAAGACATAACAAACTCAAAAAATTGCACACGGCTGGTATTCTCATCTACTCCATTACCAAATATATCGTCGCCAAAACTGCCCAATCCATTAGTTAGATAATTCACTAAACTGGCCAAAGTATTAATACCAGGCAGATTATTCCACCAGTTTTGGTATTTGGCCGGATCATTCATCTGTAATCCATAGATTAAATCATTCCAGTAAGCGTTAAATTTTGCTTGATGCTTTTCACCAATCATTTGCGACAGCGGCATTTTAATTCGTGCCAAAATACCTGTTGAGTTAAATATTTTAGCGGTTTCAATAGGCAAAGGATCTATGCGCCTTAATTCGTTGACATTATATATTTTATAAACGCTGGTTGATTTTTCTAAAGCAATAATCGATTGCAAGGTATACTCATTGATATTGTCATAAAGCAAATTTTCCGTAATGTCGAATAAAGCATTCGCGCCAACCAAAGCTACCGCTGGCAAGGCCAGAGGCGGCGGCAAAGTAACTGTGCTTAAAACTGCTGTGCCGGCAAATCCAACAACTGATTGCATACTGTGCAAAACAGTGTTGCAAATGGCGCTTTGCCGACGTATTTCCTCTCTAGATAGAGGCGCCCTAGTCACGCCAAGCTGCTCATCAAGCATTCTGATCCTTTCTATTTCGTTAAAGGCATTGACTATGACCTTATTTTTCAACGGCTCAGTCAATTGTCCGATACCTATTACCGCACCGACACCAAGTCCAGATCTTAACAATGTTTTCAGCGCGCCGCTGGCGCCTGGGATAACTCTGGCCAGCACCATAGACGGCACTTCAAAGGCTAGATTATTTATACCTTCCGTAACACAAGTGATAAACAGCGCGGTTTGGAATTTTTCTCTGTCATAAGGATCGTTTGAATCTAACAAGCCGGAAATTTCTGGCCGGCTCATTGCCGTATAAAAACCGTCGATAAAAAAACCAGCGGAAAACAAAAGCAGTCCGTCCACCGCCCAAGTTCTCAGGCAGCCTGCTATATAATCTATATTTTTTTGCGCCAAGGGCTTCAACCCTCTTGCCGCTCTAGCTTCATTGCCATGGAAAAGCGCTTGTGCTAATTCCTCTGGTTTTAAAGCTTTTCCGCTAAATAAAGAATTCCAAGTATTTATAGAAACATCCGTTAATATATTATCCCGTATAGAGCACATTACGCCAAAACCTGTATTTTCTGGTATGTTATAAACAAAATTGGCAATATGGCGGGAAAGCTCCGGTCCTTCTAGTTCGCCGGATTTATAAACCGCCCAAAATTCCCGGCAAGCGGACATAATCAGGCCCAACATAAAAGCGCCTTTGCTGTCAGCAAGCGGTTTCAGCACGGCGGCGCATTCTGCTGACAAACGGTTTTCCGGCCGCCAGTTGTAACCCAGTTCATTTTGCAATTCTCGAAAACGCGCGTCAGCTAACTCTCTAAGTTTCAACAATTCATCAGCCGTAGAATTACGGGCTCTCATCGAATCATAAGTTTCTAAATAATTCTTCAAGGCCGGATCAGCATAGAATTTCTGATTGATCTCATCAAAATAGCGCATGTCTTCTTCTTGGGCCGCGCGCATTACCGCTTCTATTCTGGCAATTTCTGACATTTCAGTCGGAATACGCGCAGGTTCAATTCGTTCCACAGATGTCCCAGCCGCGCGTGGATTATCCGTATTACCAGCAGGATTAACATTTGCCGTAATCGTCCTGGTTTCTTCCACATCAGCAACTCCTGCCCGATAAGCGTCCAGCGCATCCTGTGCCCCAGCCGGAGCATTTCGCCAGAAAACCGGCAAAAACTCACCAGCGCCGACATTTCTCTCCAGATCAATATACGACCAACTGCCGTCCGGCCGACGCACGATAGTATCCATGCCAACCGCTTTGTCCTGATAGGTAATTTCTTCGTTGAATGCATGCAGATGTCCGCCGCGAACTATGTCATTTTGCTGCAAAGCTATTCGGGATTTATAATTCTCAAAATCACCAAAAGACATTGCGGCATCACCAATCGTTACAGCCTGAATATCCGCGACATATTTAAATTTGCTAAAAGCTTCTTTTATTGAAAATGCAATTTCCGCTCCATATTTACCGCTAAAATAACTACGAATACTTTCCACGGCTTCCGCCAGTTTATATTCAGCCCATTTATCTGCGGTCCAGCCAGCTGGAACTTTTGCAGCAGCATCCTGCGCATTTTTAATCAGTTCGTAAATTCGCAATACATCATCAGGCAAAAGCGTTATGTTTTTAGCCTCTAATATGCTGCTAAGATCAACAACTCTATCCATATTCGGCGCGATAAAGTCTATAACTTCTCCGTTGCGGATCACGAAAACGATAGGCAGTTCCACAGGATATTTCTTGGAAAAATCGGTCAGCTTTTTTTGTACGTTGGCAGTAATAGTGAAATTCGGATTATCAAAACGGTTTAATGGATTATTTTGGTCAAGCGCCGCAGCGTTTCTATCTGTGCTGTCCAGTTGACCAAAACGCTCCGCCTCGGCTATGTCCGCTACGCGGTGCAGAACATCATCATCGGCTCGATATCTATAAACGATTTCCAGTCTGTTTTGCGCGGCATTCCACTTGCCAGTTTCTGCCGTTAGACGGCTGCGTCCGCCGGCATCCGGCGGCAGGTCTGTGCGGCCAATTGAATTTTTGAGAACAACTTCCCGCAGCTCTTTGCTCCATTCAGCTAATATCTGTGCTTTTACATGAAGATATTCTTCCAAGGCCAACTGTTTTTCTATTTCTTGTGTTACTATCGTTTCTATCTGGCCGGGAAGTGTTAAACGTCTTGCTTCTTTTAATCTGTCGTTGTAATGAATTTTGGCCTGATCCAGCTCGGACAAAAAATACCGCGAGTTCGCATTATCGACACCGCTATAGGCATCACCACTAAGTTTGACATTCGGAATAATATGCTTATTTATCAATAACCAGTTTTCACGAACTTGCGCAAGTAAATCATCTACAGATTGCGGTAACTCTGTCAATTTTAAGTCAAAACCAAAAGAGAGCTTGATTTGGTTATTTAACTTAGTAACATCATTGGATAGAGCAGCTAGATCGTACAACGCTCTGACAGTCACTTCTTGCACCCGAAATAAGCTGTTTTCTATTGTGGCCGGATCGTTAAATCCAGGCTGAATCTCCATAAGTAACCTTATTTCTTCTTCTACATACTGTTCACCCCAAGGAGTAGGTTTGGTTATCTCACGAGTCTGCCGGTCGTGCATTTCTCTGCCTGCTTCCAGCCAAGCCAGCAACTGTTCTTTTATTATTCCGTCGTAAACTAGAGCACCGGTCTTTTCATCCACCTTAGAAAATTGCCTCAATAGCTCCATCATCGAAAATCCTTTGCTTTCCAGATCTTTCCAAATTTCTGACTCCATATTGGCAAAAATATATAATTTGCCGTCTTCTCCTTTGCGGCCAATACGCGCAATAATCTGTCTATATACATCTTGACTAATCGCTTCACCATAGATAATACCCGTCACGCCCCGCCCGTTGAATACACTGCTATACGGATTTTTCTCTCCTGGTGTAAAAAATTCCTTAACATTTTTTTCATTAATTTCTAACCCTGACAATTTTGTTTCGCCAGACCTTGCTTGTCCGTCGGCTTTAGCGATTTCATCTGTGATTATCTGCCAGGCATTTAGTTTAGATTCCCATTCCGCATATTTCGCTTCCAATCTGGTTATTTCTGCTGCGCTTTTTTCTTTTTTTATATCGGCGCGCAATTTATTTAATTCCTGCTCTGCTTTTTGTTTTAATTCCCCAATTAACATGCCAAAAGTTTTGCCTTGATTTTGGGGATTATTTAATGCACGGTTAATGTCATCCAAAACTTTGTTGTATGCCGAGAAAAGATTAGTGCCGCGTCCGGCACGTATAGTTCCGATAAATATCGCTTCCGGATCGCTGGCGCGCGCCAATATAAGCTCCGATTCTTCAACATTATGATCATATATGTAGATGTGCTTAGCTTTGTCCTCTATTTCGTTCAAGCCTTTATTTAATAACTCCAAAAAATCAATAGGAAATTCATTATTTAGATTTAGGTTTTCTCGAATCTTTTGGTTCTGTTCCGATGTGCCAAATTTATCAATGGGCAATCCTTTTATCATCTCATATACTTCCAGCATGGCCTGTCTTGCCGCCGGCAAAGCTTCTGTGCGCATGCGTTCGTCTAGGCTGTTCAACAAATTTTGCCGCCACGGTTCGACAAAGAGTGACCGCACATAAGCAGCTTGATTGGCATGATCCACAAAAATAAAAGACGGATATTTGGCAGCCTGATTTTCCAGTGCGGTTTTTACCACGCCAGCGTCCATGTCGGCTTTTTTCAAAAAGACAGCGCTCTGCACTTTCACATTATTAGCCGTCGCCATAGTCGCCACTTTTAACGCATCCGCTACATCGCCGATTAAGGTGCCAGAATATCCTGCGACTTTGTAGTCACTTAAGATTTCTAACGCACGCCGCACCTCCCAAACTTCCATAACGACACTAAGTCCGTCTTGTGTCTGGTATAATTTTTCACGATTACGGATTCGTCCATATTCTTTCGCTTCTATCGCATATTGCAATCCGACAAAAGCCGGGGCATCCGTTTCCAGCGGATGCAGAACAGAGCCTTTACTGATTGTGCCGCCTTCGCCAATCAACATAACTTTTCCACCTTGAACATCATAATGTTCTCTGAAAACATGATCCTGTGCGTAGGACAGCAGAGTATAGTCAAACTGTGTGCGAACCCACTTGCCAAACTCCGCATAACTCATACCAGTTTCATTTACTTTGCTAAAATCTCCCCAGAGCTTATCAATCAGCCGCGTGTCAACTATCTTGCCTTCAGCCATTGCTCTATTCCATTTCTCAGCGTCGTCAATTGTTACTTTGGGCTTGCCGTCTTTGCCCTTTTGCCATTTCAAGCCATAGGTTTCCGCCAGACTGTTTTCAATAATTTTATTCATAAACTCAGCATTTAGTGTTTCCACAAAGTCACTGGTAAAGGTGGAATATTTTGTCAAAGCCGCCAAAATATCTTGGCCTTTTTTTCGCACAACATCTAAAAAACTCCAAAGCTGCTGGTTGGAAATATTCGTCTGATAGGGAGTTAGACCGCGTTTGATCAGCGCGTCTAATTCATCAAAAGTAAAGGCCACTTTTTTATTAAAGCTGGGGTCTATCGGCAATAGGGCTTTTCCGCTGGCCATCAGCGCATATTTATCAGCCTCAAGTTGAAAAGCTAAATGATCAAAGGTCATATAGATCATTCTGCGGCTGTGTGGGGTAAGCGACTCTAGAACGCCTCTGGTATCTGGATTGTCTTTATCATACATGCCAAATTCTATATCTTCACCAGCAAAAAGTTTTAATATCGGCATCATCATGTCCGCTCGTTTTTGCGCATCTTCGATCAAGGCCAGATCGGGCACAGCAGTAATCGGGATTTGTCCGTTGAGTATTCTGAGCAGGTTGGAAACTATACCCATCTCGGTTTTTCCGAAGCCGCAGGGCGCTTCTAAATTTTTATTATTTGTAACAGTAAGTATGCCAAATATCTGCCCGCTGTCAAAACGGAAACCAAGAACTGTGCCCTTGCTGGGGTCTTGTCCTCTGGTTTTAGCCAACGCCATAATTAAAGCATCAAAAGAAATTTCCTTGCCAAGCATTTCAGATGGCAATTCTGCCAACCGGCTGTTTAGGCTATATATCCTATCCGCCACATCTATTTTGCCAGACGGATCGTTGCGCCAGTTTCCTTTCGTCCTGTCTTCACGCCACCAGGCTTCCCGAAACAAAGCCAGTATTCTAGCCTGCTGCTCTCCATAATTGCTCGCCGACGAATCCAGCGGCGTTTTTACAGCATTCGCTATTTCTTTTAAGAGCTGCCCATTGTTCCAGGTAATAAATCCATCTAATACTTTTACTTTCCCGTTTTCAATTATAAGCGTGCCCTCTAATTTTTCCACCTGCCGGACAGCTCCAGCAAATTCAGAATTCTGCTGTTCATAAACGAGAACTTTATCTTGCAATTCCTTGAAAGCTTCACCGTATTTTATATCTCGGTCCATACGTATAGCTTCTGTCAAATCCTTAAACCTGTATTCACCGTCTTTTTTTTTGTTAAACCAAAACTTGATATAATACGTTTGCCAAAAGTATTCACTAAACACTCCGCGCACTTCTTCGGGCAAGTCTTTCCTCTGCGCTATGTTGGTTATATCAGATAAGTCTAAACTATATTTTTCTCGGCCGTATGTAAAACATAATCCGGCATTGGTCAGCCGCAAATCAACTATACCTTTAGTTATCGTTTCAATAATAAACTTGACATCTCCGGTCGAGTACATTTCATTGATAGTATTGATATTTTGCCTGATAAGAATATTCATATATTCTTCAGGTGTAATATTCTCATCAGCCCTTTTGTCCTGCTTAAGGCTTTCTATTTCCTCGGTAATCGCTTCTAAAATAATATTGGCGTTTGCTATGTCTCTACTGTTATGTGTCTGTTCCGAAAAAAGCAATTGCATCAAGTCTTCTGATGTAACGTTGGCATGCCCCAGTGCGGTAAAAGCGGTTCTGATTTCATCTGATATGTTTAATATTCCCAATCTGCCTCGCATATCGGATAACCTGTATACAGCGTCAGCGTTAGCCGCGTCATAAGCCAGAAAATCGTCGCCTAGCTTTAAGACGGCCTGTTTGCCGGAAGTATTCAGTTCGGTTTGCGCCGTGTTTTGATGCACCTCGACAGATAGTTCTTTATCGCCTACATACCATTTACCGGCATCTTCTCTATAAACAAAAGGACCTTCTCCGTTTTTCAACAATAGGGTTTCCGGCAGCATATCATTTACTTTTGCCACAATTCCCTGATCCAGCACGCCGTTATCGGCAACAAATCTGCCGCTGTCTTGTCTCAAGGCTGGCATTTGAGCAGGTGCGATTTTTTGCAAGGCCTCGGCTAAAATTCTCTTTCGCTCTTCAGTGTCTGCTTCCCAGAAATCACGGCCAAGATACAAAATCACTTCGTCAGGATTCGTATGGTCAATATTGCCTTTTTTTCCGATGAAAGCGGTGTTAATTTGCGTGGATGACGGCAGTTCAGGATCAAATATTTGTATCTTGGTCAGCGGCAAGGCAAGATCGTTATATGTTAACCGTACTCCGTCCGCCGCAATATTGTTCTTAAAACTTTCGTTCAGCGCATCAACTATGTCATAATATTTCTGTGCTGTGGCATAAGCGGAAGAATTTTTGATCGCCTCAACAATGTCTCTGCGCCAAGTCTCATTGGTATCTTTATACCGCTCTACATAATTGTATAGATCTTCATGGGTTCTAATACCGGCCAGTTCTGTATCGTTCGCATTTGTCCCCGTTATCCGCGGCACTTTATCGTAGAGCCCGGCTAAAAGCGTTTGTATCTGCCTTGTATCTAAATCGGTCAGGGCAACTTTTCCATCGCGGCCGACAGCCAGAGCCGGACGCTGCGTTTGTTCTGTAGAGCCATGATCCCTAATAGGAGCAACAACCAATGCAGCGACTTTGGGATCAAGCAGGGAAAACCAATCAACCGGCTTATAAATCCAATTATACAAAAATCTTAGCAATTTATTTTTAGGCGCTAATTTGCCCAATTCCATGCCAAATTTATACCGGAATTTATCAAACTCGGCATGAATTCCTCTGGTGTCAATGCTTAACTGCCGCAGGTAATCATCTAATTCTCGGCTTATTAACTCCGGATTATTTGGGGGAACATCCCGGCCATTTTCTGATCGGAAAAACCGATTTTGCCGAATATCAATAAATTTTAACTGATCCACAATATCTTTATAGCGCGGATCGTTTTTCAAGTAGTCTAGTAATTTTGCCTTGGCATCTCCATAGCTTTTAGCAGGGAAAGAAAAATCTTCATCTCCAATACGGAAGAAAAATTCATTTTGTGCTCCAGTTCTATTATTAACAAAACACTCCACACCAAAAACCACACGCTTGCCCAGAGCAAGCCATAGAGATACCTGCATAAGAACAGTGGCAATTAACAAATAGAGATTGCCTATCCCATAGACAGGATTTTCGGATTGTGTCAAAGCTTCCCATCTCGGTAAAATTAAATTTTTGCCTGAAATAACATCTTTTACAAAAATACCGGCCAATTGCAGCCCAATTTGAATGTCTTGTTCAGAAGCATTTTTAGTTAAACTGCCATCTTCACTAGTGAGCCAATCTATAATAGTTTGTCCGCTCTCTATGAATATATAAGGCAGGTCGGAAATACGTTCGCTCAGAGCGGCAAACGAATTTATATCCCATTCCTGCTGCAACGGATATTCCTTTACCTGTACCGCTGCGGCTGGCTCATAATCTACAATTCCAGCCAGCGGTTTTGTTAAACTAATCGAGGGATTGTATAAATCTAACTTTGTATCTCTTGCTATATCTGTACGCTTTTTAATAATACTGCTGGCTAGATAAATATACTCATTGTTTGTTTCGGCTTTCCCAGAAAGCAATGCCAACATTTGGCTTTCATCCGCAGAAACATACGGGACTCTAAAAAAACTATCCATCCACATATAATAACGGCCGGCTTTATTTATCAAGTCCGTTTCAGTATCCAGCAACTCCTGTGCCAATATTCGCATTTTATTCTCTGCTAAATAAGTATGAACTGACGTCGTCACGCTATATAAAATAACAGCGGCATTGCGCTGTTCTATATAATTGTCTTGCCGCTCAACATAAGCATTATACTTTTTCAATTCTTCATGTTTAGCTTTAGATAATTTCCATAATTTCGTGAACTTCTCATCTAAATTAGCAGGTAGAGGCATATTTAATTCTGTTACAAAAAAATTTTCTACTTCGTTTTTCGCAGATAAAATATAATCTGGAGAGTAAAGTTCTCCTTTATCATTTACAACATCTATGCCCATAGCTCTATTGATATCTTCCTCTTCTGAGGGATACAACAATTCTCTTTGTTCTTCTTGGGTTATTGTCATATCTGGTTCAATTATTGGCTTCTCTTCTTGCCCGAAATTAAATTGCTCAATCGCATGATTAAGTTCCCAGCCTTCATCAGTTTTCACAAAATTTGCTTTCATTATATTATCTATAAATACATCTATCTCCACTGGAGATAATGCTTTCAGATGATCAATAAAAAGATTCTTTTGCGCCTCGTCTGTTTTGACAAGCAGCGGAGATCCGGTGTCAATCCCAAAATAATTATCAACATTTTCCCCGTTTCTTACTTTCGTAATAAACGCGGCAACCCTTTCCCGTGCGGCAGCATATTCGTCCTGCGTTACAGCCCAAGTCATTTCGTATAATTGAGCATTAAGTTTATCCTCATCCGGCGCCCTTTCCGGTTGGCCGGGCAAGCGCATGTTTGCTATTAAATTTTCCGGCAGGCCAAGATATTTCAACAATATCAGCATCAAGAAATTATAGTGGCCGTCTTCTGAATTTGCGGTCAACGCTACAAAGAAATTTAAACTTTCGTGTACGTTTCGTGAAGACTGATTTCGCACAGCGGCCAGCCATAGTTTATGTAAGGCTTCATAATATTCTTTAAAACCCTCCAGCCCGCCAAAAACGATTAAATCTTCCGGTTTTATTTTTCCATAAGCAGTTCCCTTGCTTAATTCATTCTCCAGCCAGCCAATAACTTTCTGTGGACTCATTGATATGATGTCCCCAGCCTGTCCAATCACTTCACCGGCAGCGCCAACAACTGTATTTATGAACATCACGTCGTCATCATTTACTCTGACCATATCCATGGGATAACCTAAAATCTTTTTGGCTTCTGCAGTCAAAATGTCTATTTGCTGCGGAAAAAGTTTTTCTGTAGTCCAGTAAATTGGCTCAAATTTACCACTATAATAAACACTAAAAATATCTACCAGGTCTGCCTTGCTGATGTGTTCATAATTTGTGGCTATACATTCTAGTAAAATATACTTAAACAATTTTAAAGGCAATGGATCATTAAACTGAACAGTGTAAACTGTGTTATAAGAACCATCTTTAAAATACTTATTATATACAAACTTCGTTAAAGCAACGGCGTCTGCATTTTCCGGATTGCCGCCAACAGACTGGCAGTAACTCTGATATTCCGCTTTGTCCTCCGGCGAAAAGCCATCCCACATTGCTTTAAATAAAGATTGATAATCAAAAAATCTACCGTTTTCAGCCGCCTTAGCAAAATTTCGCCAATCATCATTATTTTTATCTTTGGCATCTAATAATGCCACAAAAAAATGATCGGTTAAGTTTTCTCGCAACACACCTGGAGAAACTTCTTTTGCTTGTTGTCCAATAAAACTATTCCTATACAAGGTATATTGAAAATTCAGATAGGCACAAATAGAGGCTTTTTCCAAAACAACCTTATCCGGCAAATATGTTGATTGTCGAATTCCGCGTTCAAATCGCTGCAGAACTTCCACCACTTTGCTTAATTCGTCCGGTTCAGCCGCGCCAGTATAAATCACCCTAAACTTGTCATCGTCATAATCAATACAAGAATCCGGATGGTCTGCCAAATATTTATATCCCGCCAAAATAGCTTTTATTTCGTCGGCAGAAAACAAGCTTTCGTGAAATTCTGCTAAATGTTCTTGAATTATTTTATTTTTCTCTTCTTCTGTAGATGCTACTTCTAATCTTCCAAGTCTCTCCACGCCTAAGACTTGTTCCAGCCAAACCTTAAGAAAAAGCGGAGTAATCCAATCTTGTTTGGCGTCAACCTGTAAAAAAAGAGGAAAAACATAATTTTCGTTTGAAGCTTTTTCTTTAGTTTCCATATAGGCATAAACTAAATGTTTTATATAAGCTATCGTATGTTCCTGATAATCCTGCGGCACATCAATAATTACTTCGTTTCTATCAGAAACATTTTTCGGGACGGCAACAGGGTTACTCGCTTCAGGATTTTCTACCGAATTATCCAAAACAACCATTTTATCTTGCGTGCTTAGCAACTTCCCTATTTCTTCTCTTATTCTTTCTGGTAAACTATTAAAACCTACAGATTGCAGAGTTACACCATTAACTACCAAAACCTCCAGCGCAAAATCCCGGATTTTCTCATTTTCCTCAAAAATATCCGGTTTGTTCTTATAAACAATTTGCAGCATTTCCAACAAGGTTTTTCGCTCTTGCGGAGTAAACGCATTAAGCGGTCTTTGATCACTAAACAACCGTGTTGCGTTCACCAACAATTCCGGAGATATACCATTCTGTGTGGCTTCAGAAAATTCCTTGAAAATATCATTTAAAGCTTCGGCATACTTGCTTTGTTCGCTGGTTGATATTTCACCATCATAGGCATATTCTATGTGAACAGCGTCGTTATATTGCGGCACCCTCAGGTCTGACATTGCCAAAACTCCTTTTTTAGTCCTATCTCTCTACCAATACCCGCTTTCTCGCAATTTATACTCACATACACCGCTATTCCCACCGGAACTCAAAAGTTTCCGGCTGTGACCGCCTATACAGCTCGTTATAAATTCGCCAATTTTCCTGATTTTCCTGCTCCAGACGAGTACCGCCAAATTCTTCTCTATCCCCAAAAATAAACTTTTTTGCTTCATATTGAATATATTGTGCAAAGTCAAAATACTTTCCCAAAACTGATTGACCTCTTATATACATTGGACTATAGGGAACGCCATCATAAAACCAGTATTCCGGGGCAAATTTATTGATTTCCGGGGCATAGATTGGACAATTTTGCCAAACATATTCTGCCAATTTGTCCAGTAATCCTTGCATAGATACTTTCGTATTTCCTGCATAAGTTTCTAAAAATACTTTGCGTATATTTAGTTCATGCAGTGCATTTACAAAATTTTTATCCGAAAAATGAGCCAGATTAAAATTTCCGTCCGGACTTTCTGCATTAAACGTTATGACATTGTCGGCGCTTTCACAACCGCCAATTATTAAACAGATCTCCTGCATTGCCGGCAGTTTTTCTGCCAGCTCTTTAAATATATTGAGTATTTCCCAATCATGCCCTATCTCGAAAAGCAGCACTGCATTGCCTTTTTCAATCATTCTAGACAGAGAATTATTATTATAAAATCCTTTAGCGTCTGTCCTCGGGTATAGCACCACTATTACCGGCTTATCAGTCCATTGCAACGTTTTGTCGGTAAAATCTTCCCGGCAGTTCATTAGATAACATGCATCACTATAAGTTTTTATTCGATATGTATGAGAGGTTATTCCTCCGATATTAAGCGCTGAACGAATTTCGCCATACCAGATGTAGTCCGGATCTGCGGTCTTTATTAAATCCCGTAAATTTAGCAGCATTGTTTCTAATTCTTTTTTAGCCGCTTCTGTTTTATCTTTGGTCAATTCATCAAACACGCATTTAAATTCACTGCCTAGCGGTGACAGGAAATCTAGCAAGACATTCCAGTTGGTCTTTATAGCCACCGTTATAAAATCTATATTTTCCTGAAAAAATCGGAAATTTTCGGTTTTAATCAATGCGATAAACAAAGCCGCCGGATTGTATTTGACCGCTTGCAGTAAAAATTCTCTATCTCTTGGCAGGACAATATCCGCTTCAACCAACGCATTTGGATTGCCTCTCCGTAGGTCTGCTAATATCTTTTTCTGCGTATCAGTTAATCTAGTCCCAGCAAAAGAACTGATTTGAATTATGGTTTCTTCGTCAAACTCAATCAGCTTCCGTTCCATAATGCCACAGTTATGATATTTCTGCATAACGCACCTCTGGTAACAGGCTAAAATGTTTATTTGTTACAATAAGATATCGTAACCTTTGGGAAACTCTCCCACTAGCGCGGAATTTTTCAGATATTTAATTGAAATTTTAAGGTTTAGAACTTGTCCAAACACACTCAAAATGCAAGTTTTTGCCGGTAATTTACGATATATTGTTTGGTATAGCAAAAAATGCTATACTTTTAAAATCACGATGGGTGGCTAGACAAAAGGTTCTGTCCTGCGTTAATGCCACCTCTTAATATTTCCAGGCTTTCAATTCTTACCGATTTTTTGCCGCAATTCATTCAGAAAAGACAAGTATTTTGCATTAAATTTTCTATACAATGACGAATATTTCGTTCTGTTCGGAATTAAGATTTTTAAAAATTTATTTTTGTCTATTAAATATTTCACCAAACAATAAAAATCTCCATCGCCGGAAACAATTACCGCTTTAGCATAATTGGGAAATTCAATCATGGCTTGCAGCACTAACTCCGCATCCACATTACCCTTCACCTTGCCATCAGCCAATTGAACTATGTTTTTGAAAATCAAAATATAGCCGAACTCTTGCAGCTTGACGTACAACGCTTGGTTTTCCGGCATATAACCAATGAACAAAAATGCCTTAACCACCCGATACTTGTCTTGCAAATATCTGCGGAATTTTTGAAAATCCAGCGTCCAGTTTTGCGCTTTAATGGACAAATTAACATTCTGGCTGTCAATAAACGCGTAATTGTTTTGATTCATATCAAAACTTATAACTAAACACACCCTTCACCACACCTTCTACGCGGAAATCCGCGGCGGCGGTGAATGGCGCGTATTTTTCGCTGTTGAGCGACGAAAGCACGACTTGTTGTTTGTCTTTTTGGTATTTTTTGATCAGGGCTTCGCCGTCATTGACGCAGACTACCACTTCGCCGTTGTCCGCCGTCCGGGTCTGGCGCGCAAAAACAATATCACCATTGCTGATCCGGGGCAGCATCGAGTCGCCGCGCGCCTTGACCAGGAACATCTCATTCATGGGAAAGCGGATCAGCTCCGAGGAAATGGCGATCTTATCGAGCGGATTGCCGTCCAGAATAGAGCCTTTGGGCCCGCATTGCGCCAGACCGTACAGCGGCAGATAGGTGATGCGCACGCCGTCCTCGTCTCCGGTTACGGAATAATTGCGCGGATTAGCCGGGTCGCGTTTGAGCAGGCCTTTTTTCTCCAACTGTTTGATATGATGCGCCACCACGCTTGTCGAACTCAAACCCAGCTCGTCCTGCAATCCGCGAATAGTCAGCGGATTGTTTTGCGAGCGTTTGAGCAGCGCCAGCAGCTCTTCCTGTATCCTATGCAATTTCATCGAACAAATCATAGCACAAAACACTTGACAGAACAAGCATATTGTTCTAGTATTTGTTCCACATTCAGCAAATGGCACAAAATTCCTTTTGGACTGGTTTCCCCCGGCCGGTCTAAAAGGAAAAGGAGGGGAAAATGAACAAAACAAAATTCGACGCTTCAATAATTTTGGGCTTCAAGGGCTTGAATGTTTTTCGGCGTTTCAATACGGTGAATATTTCGTCTTATGACAGCTTGAAAAACGTGCGCTCCTGTCTGCAAAGCGGCCGCTCGGTGCGCGTCTCTTTTGACGGCGCGCTGGAGCAGGTCAAAGCCAGATATATCAACTATCTGCAGGGAATGTCCTGTTATTTTGGCGCGGAACTGCGCGCCTAAAAGCCACAAACATGGTATTATTTTGCCATGACGCTCAAAGAACCGCTTAATGGTTTGCTGCATTTGATTGGGGCGGTTTTGGCTGTGCCGGCCACGGCATTGCTCATCGTCAAAAGCGCTTTTTCCGGCTATGACACGGCCTGGAAAATCGTTGCGTTTTCGGTCTTTGGCTTCACGCTTTTTTTGCTCTATTTTTGGAGCACTATGTATCACTGGCTGCCGCAAAGCGCCGGCGGCAAAAATCAGGTTTTCCGCAAATTTGACCATTTATCTATTTACCTGCTCATCGCCGGCACTTACACGCCGTTTTGCCTAATTACACTGCGCGGCGCGTGGGGCTGGACGCTGTTTGGTTTGGTCTGGGGATTGGCGGCGGTGTTTATCACGCTGCAAGCAATATTTATCAATCTACCGCGCTGGCTGACCACGGCTGTTTATGTGCTCATGGGCTGGCTGATTATTCTGGCTATCAAACCCCTGCTGGCCAATCTTGACCCCAGGGCTCTGCCGCTGCTGGTCTGGGGCGGCATTGTTTATTCGCTCGGCGGCGTGGTATACACGCTCAAGAAACCTAATTTAGGCAAGTATTTTGGCTTTCATGAACTGTGGCATATTATGGTGTTAGCCGGGTCAGCGCTGCACTTTTTCGCGCTATACCTTTTCGTCGCCTAGATTATTCCGGAATTATTAAAACCATTCTCTGGCTTTGGCCAGGATTTCCGTTTGCGCGGCTTTGATTATCTCGCACTCGGGAATAGACCGCAGAAAAGCTCCGCCGTAATTTTTAGTCCAGACACGTTCGTCGATGATCGTAATAATGCCGCGGTCTTTTTTGCTGCGGATCAGCCGCCCGACGCCTTGCTTAAAACGGATCACCGCCTGCGGCAGAGAAAGCTCAAAAAAAGGCTTGCCGCCGCGCTCCGCGACCGCTTCACTGCGCGCTTCGGTTACCGGCTCGGTCGGCACGGCAAAAGGCAGGCGGAAAATCGCCACGACAGACAGCGCGTCGCCCTGAATATCCACGCCTTCCCAGAAAGAACTCGTGCCGAAAAGCACCGTGCGTTTATTGCCGCGCAGACGGTTGAGCAGCGCGCGGCGCGAGCCGTGCGTTTTTTGACAATAAGCCTGTATGCCGGCATCGTCCGCCAGCGTTCTAAAATATCTAAACACCTGCTCCATGGAACGGTAACTGGTGAAAAGTACCAGCATACGCCCTTCGGTGATTTCCGCCAGTTGCGCCAGATATTCCGCCGCGCGCAGCTGGTATTCTTTTTCACTGACCGCCGCGGTTTTTGGCTCGGCGGCGCGTACATCGCGCACCGGCAACCCGTCCATATCTAATTCTAATTGAGGCTCTTTTTTCTCCGCGCCACCCAAATCGTCCGGCAGCAAACAGAGCATTTTTTCCTGATAATCAAACGGCGAGCCCAGTTGTTTGCGGCGCAGCCTGTCCGTCTCCAGAACAAAACCAAAACGCTTTGCGAAATAATCAAAAGAGCCGTTGATCGTCAGCGTGGCGGAAACCATGATGACGGAATCTTTTTGTGTGAATAAATATTCCTGCAGCAGCGCGCCGACATCGATAGGCGCGGCCTTGAGCAGCGTGTCGTAAGGCGCTTTGCCGCTCTGCAAAGCCAGCCACGTCACATAATTGTCCGCGCCGGCGGCGGCAGTTTCGACTTTTTTCCATAATTCCTGCAAAGAATTTTTGGCGCTGCGCAGCGGCTGGGTATCCGCGTCCTCCGGCAGCTCGGCGAGATACTCGTCAACAAATTTTTGCATTTTGCGCAAGTGTTTGGTCGTTTCCAGCCGCAGCATTTCCAGCGCTTGCCAGAGCGTCTGCCGTTTTTGCAAATCGCGGATGCGCACCGCGCGCTCTTCACCCTGCCGGGCGTATTCCCGTGCCACGCGCGACAATTCCTCAAAATACATACGCAGATTTTCCCGAAATTTTCCTGCCAGACTCAAAAATTCCGGCCGGCGCACCTGCTGCTCAAGTTTTTTCACTTCGTCGCTGCAAAAAGCGTAACCGACTTCCAGCGACCAGCTATCCGTGGCCGCCTCCTCCAGAGTATGCGCCTCGTCAAAAATAATCTGCCGGTGCTTCGGCAGCAGTTGTCCGCCGCCCAGCAGATCGGAAAAAACCAGCGCGTGATTGACCACAATCAAATCGGCAAATTTAGCCTGCCGCCGCGCATGCTGCAAAAAACATCTCGCTTTGTCCGGGCAAGCGTCGCCCAGACAGGTCAAGCCATCTGAACAAATTTGATAATGATACTTGCGTTCAATACTGGTGTGCAGTTCGGAAAGATCGCCCTGCGCGGTGGAAACCAGCCAGGAAAACAACGGCAAAATTTTGGCAATATCTTTATTTTTGCCGAGAATCATTTGCCGCGCCAGCTCCTCAAAACGCCGCAGACAAACATAATTTTGCCGGCCTTTGAGCACCATGATCTGGAACTGTTCGTCAGGAAAAAGTTTGAGCACCGCCGGAATATCTTTTTCGACCAGCTGATCCTGCAAAGTCTTGGTGCGCGTGGAAACCACCAGCGGACCGCCGTTGCGCTTGAGCCAAAGCAGCGCGGACACCAAATACGCCGCGGATTTGCCGCTGCCGGTGCCGGCTTCCAGCAGCAAATGCTCGCTGTTATTGAAAGCCGTGATTATCTCCGCGGCCATGTCCTGCTGCTGCGGACGATGCTCGTAATGCGGAAAATCTTTAAATTTGCCGTCCGCCGCAAAGTATTCCGCCGCGAGATTTAGCTCCAGCGCGTCGGCGGTTTCTTTTTCCTGCCAGTACAAAGATTTTTCAAAACGCTGTTTTTCGCCAATCGCGTTTTTCCAGTTGCCGGCGGCGCGCGCCGCCGGCAAGTCCTGCGCGAGCATCTCCAGTATGTCTTTTTCCACGCCCTGATAATCTTTTAACAACTTGCGCATCTGCTGAAAAACCGGCGGCGGCAGCGCGGCGATCGCCTCAAAACTTTTGAGCAAAAGTCTGGCCGTGGCTTCCGCGTCGGCCAGCGCGCGGTGCAAATGTTCCTCGGCTTCGATGCCCAGACTTTTGACCAGATCACCTAGCCGGTGCGAGGACTGCGCTGGAAAAGCGATGGCCACCATGTCCTGCGTGTCCAGACACGGCCGGCCTAGCGGCGGTTGATCCAGACGCGCCAAAGAATCGTCGATTAGGCTTAAATCGAATTGCGCATTGTGCGCGACAAACACCGCGCCGCCGACAAAATCCCGAAACTCGCCGGCGATTTCCCGAAAACGCGGCGCGTCCTTGACTGTCCGCGCGGTAATACCGGTCAAATGCTGCACCACCGGCGGTATTTCGTGAAACGGCTTGACCAGCTGGGAATAACGCTCGGTCAGCCGGTACTCGCCGTTCTTTTTTTGCAGACGCACCGCGCCGATCTCGATGATCTCATTATTCGGCGGCTGCAAACTGGTGTTTTCAATATCGACAACAACAAAATCCATAATCATTGCCTCGGATGCGCGGTCGTGTAAACGCGCCGTAAATGTTCGCGCGAGACGGAAGTATAAATCTGCGTGGTGGCAATATTGGCGTGGCCGAGTATTTCCTGCACAGTGCGCACGTCCGCGCCATTCTCGATAAGATGCGTGGCCAAAGAATGGCGGAAAGTATGCGGCGAGATATTTTTCAGCGCGCCGGCCTGCCGCGCGAGACGCTTCACGATCAGCCAGACCATTTGCCGTGTCAGCGCGCGGCCGTTGTGCGAGAGAAATAATTCCGGTGCGGGATTTTTTAAAACCGCGCGGTACTGCTCAATATATTCTTTGAGCGCGGATAGCGCGCGCGCGGACAAAGGCACGAGGCGTTCTTTAGAGCCTTTGCCCCGGACTTTTAAAAAACATTCGGCGAAGTTTACCTCGGCTAATTTGATCTGCACCAGCTCGCTCACGCGCATACCGGCGGAGTACAGCAATTCCAGAGCCGCGCGGTCGCGCGCGGACAATGCGGCCGTTTCCAAAATCCGCGCGGTCTCTTTTTGCGACAAAGCTTTGGGCAGACGCGCCGGCAATTTGGGCATGGCCAAACCAGCGGCTGGATTTTGTGGAATAATATCTTCCTGATACAAAAATTTGTAAAACGCTTTGACCGCCGCCAGTTTGCGCGCCACTGAAGAACGCGCCAGATTAGCCGGAAATTCCTCGGCGTATTTTTCCAAAGCCAGCCGGTCTAAAGTTAGATAGCCGGGGCGCATCCGGATAAAATGTTTCAAATCGTTGGCGTAAGCCTCGGCCGTCAGCGGCGAGTAGCCCCGCTCGTACAGCAAATAATCCAAAAATTTAGCGGCGTGCGGCGCGTTCATAAGCATTGGCGGACTGGAGCAAAGCCAGCAGATATTTGGGCAGCAAAGTTAAATTGCGCAAAGTGATGTATTCGCGCGTGGAGTGCACGTTTTCCATGCCGATGCCTAAGCCCACGGTCGGCACTCCATAACCAAAAATCAGCGACGCGTCCGAACCGCCGCCGGAAGCCAGAACTTTGTGCAGTAAATTTATTTTGCGCGCGGCCGTACGGGTAATTTTAATAATCGCTGAGTCCAACGGCTGGTTTACAGCCTCGTACTCACGGCCGTGTTTTATTTTCACCGAGCCGCCCAGTTTTTGCGCGGCCTGTCGAAAAGCATTGACCATCGCGCGCACTTGCTTTTGCAGTTTTTGTTCATTGCGGCTGCGCGCTTCGGTTTTGACCAACACTTCGTCCGGCACGATATTGCCAGCTACGCCGCCTTTGATGATGCCGATATTCGCCGTAGTTTCGCTGTCAATGCGGCCGCTTTTGATTTTGGTGATAGCTAGGCCGGCAATCTTTATCGCATTCACGCCGTCCTCAGGATTCAGACCGGCGTGCGCGGCTTTGCCTTTCACTTGAAAATCCAAAATCTCCTGCGCCGGAGCTTGATTGACCACCGTGCCGACATCGCCGTCGCTGTCCAGGACAAAACAATAATCCGCTTTGACATCTTCAAAACGCAGAGCCTTAGCGCCGTGCAGACCGATTTCTTCCTCGACAGTCAGAATAATTTTTATTTTGTGGAACAGGATTTTTTTCGCTTTGAGCAGGCGCAACATTTCCAAAATGCCGGCTAGACCGGCTTTGTCGTCCGCGCCTAGCACTGTATCGCCGCCGCTGACAATTCTATCCTTTAAAATTTTTGGCTGAACATTATTGCCGGGCTCCACCGTGTCCATGTGCGCATTAAAAAGCACAACCGGTCCGTGAGCCAGCGCGCCGTTGACAGTCAAATGAATATTGCCTTTTTTATCCGCCGCCGGCCGGTAGCCCAGCCGCCGCAATTCGCCGAGCAAATGCCAGCGTATCGCCGCCTCATTGCGCGAGGTAGAGTTGATTTTCACCAGCTCAATAAATGAATTAATGATCCGTTGATCGGACATTTTTCCCCCAAAAGTAGGCCAATTTTAGCATATTTACGGAAAAGACGAGCACGCTACATATATGCACTATATCTGGTGTGTTTTGGCGATAGAGCTTTGTCGCCTGTGGATGGCAAAACTTGGAATAAAAAATGAAATAAAAATCAGCGCTTTTTTTAACAAATAAAAAACCTCTTAATTCCAATCAATCAAGAAACTCTCCTTCATACACAATTCTCCAATTATCTCCGACTTTTCTTAATATATAATAACTATAACGATTATGCCCATAATGGTAATCTGTAACATTTATATACAAATCTTTTTCATAAAGCCGGTCAGCAAACCTATTTTTCAATATACCAGGTATGTTGCG
>BGZN01000018.1 GCA_003864455.1 Candidatus Termititenax aidoneus
TCCTTGACTTTGTACAGCATAAGGTATTGAATTGCGGTTCTTTTATTATGCGGGGGAAATATTTTTTATTGGCAATATTTTTTCTGGCCGCGGCGCACGCGCAGACTTTCACTCTGGAGCAAAGCATCGAGCATGCGCTGCAGCACAGTCCGCAGCACAAAATCATTTACAAAGACCGCGAGATCAGCAAAGATCAGGCGCGGCAGGGTTATGCCGCGGTGCTGCCGCAGTTGAGTCTGGGCTACACTGAAGCGACAGCCAAAACTCCCCAGTCAGATATAGACATGACGAGCCTGGATCCGATGATGCAAAGTCTGATGGGTATGCTGGGCGGAAGCCAAGACGAAACGAAAACCAAATCCGAGGAGTTTAGCGGACAGCAGTTGTTGTTTAGTTTTAGCGGCTTTGCCGCGGTCGGCGCATCGTGGTCGGCCGGCAAACTGGCCGATTATATTTACGCGGACGCCAGCGCGCAATTTGTGCTGTCCGTGCGCAAAGCTTTTTTTGACCTGCAGGCGGCGAACGACATGCAAGGGTTGGCCGCGGATCTGGCCGCGCTGATGAACACTTACGCGCGCAACGCGGAAATAATGTTTGAGAACGGTTTGATTTCGCGCAAAGAAATGCTGGACGTGCGCATTCAGGCTTATGACGCGCAAAAAAATCTGACCAACGCCGAAAAAGCGGCGGCGGCGGCGCGCTACAATTTTAATACAACTATTGGTTTGCCGGTCGACGCGAACGCGCGGCTGGCTGCCCACAAGGTGGAAATCGCGGAAGACATTTTGACGAGAAATTTTGCCGCCGCCGCCTTGACGGAAGACGCTTATCGTCTGCGCCCGTCCTATCTGGCCGCGCAGGAAGCCGTGTGGCTCAATCAAGTTGATCATTTCAACGCCTGGGCTGGCTCTCTGCCCGCGGTTTATTATTCGTACAGCAAGAAAAAAACAGCTTACGATCCCGAGTCTCTGATGACTGCCGCCGGCGAGACGGAAACCCGGGCGATCAGCGCGCAGTGGAATTTTTTTGCCGGCGGCGCGAATTGGTTTAAAATTCATGAAAAGGCCAATAACAGCGACCGCCAAAAAGAGCAGTTGAAATTGGCGCGCAGCTATTTGTTAATGGAAATTCAAAGTTCGCTCGACGATGTGAAAGCGCAGGCGCAGAATATTTTGACCGCCCGCGCGCAGGATTCTCTGGCCGCCGAATCTTTGCGCATTGCCAGGATTGATTTTGAGTCCGGCAACGGCACGGCGACGCAGCTCAACGACGCGGTGATTCAGCAGCAAAGCGCCGGCAATAATTTGATCCGCGCGCTGTATGATTATGAGTACGCCCGCGCGAGATTAAATTACGCGGCTGGACAAGATGTTTTGTAGGAAAGTTAGGTTAAAAGAATAAATGAAGGAGTTTTATATGCGAAAATTTTTAGTTCTGATGCTGGCGGCGCTGCTTCTGACTGGCTGCGGCGGCAAAAAAACCGTTCCGCCGCCGAGATTGACCAAAGTCGCGGCTCTGACACTGACCCCGTCTCCGGCCGTCAATATTCAGGAATACCCCGGTTTGCTGACGCCGCTGTATAAAATGAATGTGCAGACCAACACCGGCGGCATTGTGGAAGCGGTGCTTGTCGAGCTAGGACAGACTGTGCGCAAAGGGCAGGCGCTGGCTAAAATGGAATCCGAAGTGAACGCCGCCCAGTACAATCAGGCTAAAGCGGCTTACGATCTGGCCAAAAGTTCTTTTGACCGGCAAAAAGCTCTGTACGAAGCGGAAGTGATTTCCCAGCAGGCTTTTGAAACGGCAAGATCGCAATTCCAGCAGGCCGAGGCGCAGTACAATGTCGCGAAAAAAAATCTTGAGGACTGCACGCTGACCGCGCCGCGCGATGGTGTAGTGTCTTTTATCAATTATGATGTGGGTGACAACGCTTCCCACGGCTCGACCGTTATCGTGGTCGCGGATTACAGCAAGATTATTTTACGGATTGGTGTGGTGGATCGGGATATTGCCAAAGTGCGGATCGGCCAAAACGCGGCGGTGCATATTGACGAGATTGACCGTCTTTACACCGGCAAAATTATCGGCGCCGGTT
The DNA here is from genome assembly GCA_003864455.1 of Candidatus Termititenax aidoneus. Lineage (GTDB taxonomy): Bacteria > Margulisbacteria > Termititenacia > Termititenacales > Termititenacaceae > Termititenax > Termititenax aidoneus. The sequence goes on from BGZN01000018.1 coordinate 2,096, forward strand.
CGCTGGCTGACGACAAAACCGGTGCGTATCCGGTGCGCATCGAGATCGACAATTCCGCCGGTTTTATCAAGCCCGGCATGTTTGGCCGCGCCAGACTGACGCTGGAATATTACCCTCAAGCCAAAGTTGTGCCGCTGGACACGCTGGTGCTGCGCGGCGAAAGCAAGGGACTGTACGAAATTACCAGCGGCAATATTGCGCGCCTCACGCCGGTAACGGTCAATTTTGAATTTGAAGACAAAGCTTATGTGCAGTCGCCGCTGGCTTTTGGCAGCCGGATCGTCGCCAAAGGCCAGGAGTTTATCGTCGACGGCGAAGAAGTGGAAATTGTGCCGGAGAATTAAAGAATAAAATTATAGAGGCTTCAAGATGAAAAAATTTGTGGAATTTTTCCTGCGCTACAAAAGTTTGGTCGTGCTGGCTTTTATCGGCATTGTGCTGTCCGGCTGGGGCGCTTACACCAACATGCCGCGCGAGGCTTTTCCGCAGGTGGAGCTGCCTTATATTGTGGTCTACACGCTTTACCCGGGCGTTGCGCCGGTGGATATGGAAAATCTGGTTTCGCGTCCGCTGGAAAATCAGATTAAAAGCATCAGCGGCATTAAGCATTTGAATTCTACTTCCGCCGAATCCTACTCAATGCTTTTTATCGAATTTGTACCCGAAGTCAATGTGGAAGACGCTTTGCAAAAAGTGCGCGACAAGGTCTCGGCGGCACGCCCGGATTTGCCTGCCGACATTGAAGAGCCGCAGGTACAGGAGATTAGCTTTGATAATGTTCCGATTATGACTATTTCTTTATTTGGCGATTACGGCCTCAATAGATTGAAAAAAATCGCTGATGATTTTCAATCGGAATTTGAAAGCGTCAATGGTGTGTCCAGTGTCACGATTATTGGCGGTTACACGCGTGAAATACAGGTGGTGGTCAATCCGGCGCGCTTGAAAGCTTACAATTTTTCTTACGATCAATTTTCCGCGGCGGTCAAGGCGGCCAATGTCAATATTCCGGGCGGCGCGCTGGACATCGGCGCGCGCTCTTATTTGGTGCGCATACCCAATGAATTTACTTCGGTCGAGGATATTCGCAACACGGTTTTGGGCGTTTTTCACGGTGAGACGATTTTGCTCAAAGATGTGGCCGATGTGCGCGACACAAATAAAAAACAAACCTCGCTGTCCCGTACCGACCAAAAGGACAGCGTTACTTTGACTATTCAAAAACGTTCCGGCGGCAATATTATCGAGATCGCTAACAATATCAAAAAAGTAGTTGAGCGAACGCAGCCGTCGCTGCCCAAAGGCACGCAGATCGAGTACATCATGGATTTTTCCCGGCAAATCGACTCGCAGGTAGACAACATGGAAAACACGCTGCTTTTGAGTTTGCTGCTGGTGATGCTCGTGCTCTACTTTTTTATGGGTTTTCGCAACGCGGCAATCGTGGCGACAGTTATCCCGCTGTCGATGCTGATTACCTTTATCGTTATTCAGGCTATCGGCTTCACGCTTAATTTTATCGTCCTGGTTAGTTTGACTATTCTGCTCGGCATGCTGGTCGACAACGCGGTGGTCGTGGTCGAAAATATTTATCGGCTGCTCAATGAAGGCAAAGACCGCTGGACGGCCACAGTCGAGGGCGCGTCGGAAGTGCTGGTGCCCGTGCTGACCTCCACGCTGACGACAGTGTTTGCCTTTTTGCCACTGGCTTTTTGGTCTGGCATGATCGGCCAGATGCTGCATTTTCTGCCGATAACTATCTCGGTCGGTTTGCTGTCCTCTTTTGCCGTGGCGGTGATTTTCAATCCGGTCATCAGCCAGATTTTTTTGCGCAGTCATACCAGAGCCGACGAGCACGGCCAGCCGACTCTGCCGCAGCGCGTGGACAACTGGCTGGAAAATTTCAAAGACCAATATTATGAACGCTGGCTGCGCTGGGGAATTACCAATTACCGCAAAGTGCTGGGCATTGTCAGCGTGATTTTTCTGGTCAGTGTGTTTTTGCTGCTGGGCATGCCCAAAGAATTTTTCCCCTCGACTGACGCTGAGGAATTTACAATTGATATCAACATGCCGTCGGGCACGCGTTTGGAAACCACCGACGAACTGGTGCGCAGGATCGAGACTATCCTGCTGGAGGAAGACAATCTGCGGGATATTAGCCGTTTTGTTTCCAATGTCGGCAATACCGGTTCGGGTTTTAGCGGCGGCAATGACGACGCTACGGTGGCGCGCCTCACAGTGACCTTTAAAGAACGCCGCTTGCTTTCTATGCCGCCTTTGCGGATCGTGGACAAGATCCGCGAACAAGCGACCCGTTTCCCCGGCGCGGAGATCGTTGTGTCCGCCGAGCAAATGGGACCCAATGCCGGCGATCCGATCTCGATAGTTGTGGCTGGCGAGGATTTTGATGTGCTGTCCAGTATCGGCGACGAGATCAAGACGATCATGCACCGTACGCCCGGCGTGGTGAATATTCAGACCAATCTTTCCACCGGCCGTCCCGAAGTGCAGGTGCTCATTGATCGCACCAAAGCCGCGCTGTATGGGTTTTCGCCGGCGCAGGTGGCTCTAGAAGTGCGCACCGCTTTTTACGGCGCGACCGCCGCGAAATACCGCGAGGGCGACGACGAGTATGACATAGTCGTCAAACTTGATGACACGGAAAAATTTTCCATGCAGACTTTGCGCAATCTAACCCTGCTGTCGAGCTCCGGCGAGCATGTGCCGCTGGCCAAAATCGCGGAGATCAAAATGTCCGCCGGACTGGAGTCGGTGCAGCGTGAAGATTACAGCCGGGTACTAAAAGTAACCGCTGCCACGGAATCCGGAGTCCTGCCTTTTGTGGCCATGCAGAATATTCAAAAAGAAATTACCCAGCTGCAAATGCCGACCGGCTATGTCGTGCGCTACACTGGCGAAAACGAAGAAATGGAGCAAAGCTTTAGTTTCCTGGGCGCGGCTTTGCGCACGGCTTTGCTGCTGGTGCTGATCGTGCTGGTCGCGCAGTTCAATAGTTTTTATGTGCCGATTATTATCCTGATCACCGTCGCGCTCTCGACTATCGGCATGGTTTTTGGCCTCAAAGTAACCAATCAACCTTTTGGCATGCTGGCTTTTATCGGACTGATCTCGCTGGCCGGTATTGTCGTCAATAACGGCATCATCTTGCTGGATTTTGTCCAACTGCAGGAAAAACAAAATACCGGCGGCAGCACCAAGGAACAGCGTATCCAGACCCTGATCGAAGCCTGTAAAATCCGTCTGCGGCCGGTGCTGCTGACCTCGGTTACCACCGCGCTGGGCTTGCTGCCGCTGCTTTTTGGCATCGGCGTCAATTTCAAAAAACTGCGCATTGATTTTTCCGATCCGGGAGCGATGATGTTCCGGCCGATGGCTTCGGTGATTTTCTTTGGCCTGATGGTCTCCACAGTGCTGACGCTGATTGTCGTGCCGGTGGTGTATTATGTCTGGGACGGCTGGCGCGCGGAACGCCGCCGGAAAAAAGAGTTTTTGAAAGAATTGAAAAAGGACGCGCCGGATTAGTTTAAGGTTTGCCCTGTGGTCGGTATGAGTTTATAATAGCCGCGCATTCATTACGAGGAGCGGGGCTTAAATTATGGCGGAAGAAACAATAGTTGCTCCGGAGTTGATCAAAGAGCGCAACTGGCGTGAAGTGCGGAAAGTTTTGGAAAAAAATCCGCCGCCGGCAGTCGCTGATCTTTTGATGCAGCTGGATAAATCTTCCGCGCTGATCGTTTTTAAAATTCTGCCGCGCGAATTTGCCGCGGAAGTTTTTGCCTATCTCGATCCGGTGCAAAAAGATAATTTTTTGAGCTGTCTCAATGACAAAGAAGCCCAGCAAATTATTTCCGAGCTGACGCCTGATGACCGCACCGAACTTTTTTCCGAACTGCCTGCCGAAGTAACCCGCCGCGTATTGCAGCTGCTTCCCCCGCAGGAATTCAAAGAGGTTAGTTTGCTGCTGGGTTATCCCGAACACAGTGTCGGCCGCATGATGACGCCGGACTATGTAACCTGTCAGCCGGATTGGACAGTGGCCAAGACCCTGCGCAATATCCGCGAAAAAGGCAAAGACAGCGAAACTGTCAATATGGTGTATGTGGTCGACGAGCAGGGGCGTTTAGTGGACGACATCAAACTGCGCCATATCATTATGGCCAAGCCGACGACGCGGATTAAAAAAATATGTGATGATACTTTTGTCAGTCTTTCCGCTTTTGACGATCAGGAAAGCGCGCTGCAAATGATCAAAAAATACGATCTCATCGCTTTGCCGGTCGTGGATTCCAAAGGCGTTTTGATCGGCATTGTAACGATTGATGACTTGATGGACGTGCAGGATGTGCATGTAACCGAGGATATTTACAAAGGCGCGGGTATTCAGGTGCAGACCACCGACTTGCTGGCCACCGGCAATATTAAAACCGTCTCCGTACGCCTGCTCTATCAACACCGTATCGGCTGGCTGGTCAGTCTGGTATTTATGAATCTTTTTTCCGGCGCGGCGCTGGCGCATTTTTCAGATGTCATTCAAAACCACATTGCGCTGGTTTTTTTCCTGCCGCTACTAATCGGCAGCGGCGGCAACTCCGGCTCGCAGGCGGCGACGCTGGCTATCCGCTCGCTAGCCACCGGCGATGTTAAGCTGGCGGACTGGTTCAAGTTATTGCACAAAGAGCTGCTGGTAGCCGCGCTGCTGGGGCTGACTATGGCGGCGATGGTTTACATTATCGGTTACATGCGCGGCGGTCTGGCCGTAGCCTTGATTACTTTTCTCACAATGATCGGCATTATTGTTTTGAGCAGTCTGATCGGTGTTTCTCTGCCGTTCATTTTTACGAAATTCAAACTCGACCCCGCCACCGCCAGTTCGCCGGTTATCGCTTCGCTGGCGGATATTATGGGTGTGATTATTTATTTTTCGATAGCGCTGGGCGTGCTGCGGTTTTTCTAATTCCAATAAAGTTATAACTTTACTGGAATATATTCCCAAAAAGTCACGACTTTATGGTATAATATTAAATATGAGTAAGCATATTAAGAGAATTTTAGAGAAAAAACTGCTTAAAAAACTTGCGGACTCCAAAGTTATTATTGTCTATGGAGCGCGGCAGGTAGGTAAATCAACATTGTTGCGGCAGATATTTACGCACAATAAGGCTGTTTTATGGCTGTATGGCGACCAGCCGCAAACGCAGCGCATCTTTGAGGAGATGACACCGCAAAAACTTAAAACAATGCTCGGCGCCAAAAAAATTTTGGTAATTGATGAAGCGCAAATGATTCAAAATATTGGACTCAAACTAAAAATGTTTACCGATTATTTGCCGAAAGTAAAAGTAAAGGTGCTTGCCACGGGTTCTTCCTCTTTTGATTTGGCCAACAAAATAAATGAGCCTTTGACCGGCCGAAAGTGGGAATATGAATTATTTCCCCTGTCGTTCAGGGAAATGGCCGAGGCAACCAGTGTTTTGGCTGAAGTGAATAATTTAGAAACGCGTTTGATTTACGGTTATTACCCGGAAGTGGCGCTGAATGCCGGTGCGGAGAAAGAACGGCTGCTGGAACTGGTCAACAGTTACTTATACAAAGATGTCCTGATCTGGGAAAACTTACAAAAAACTGAAAAAATCACAAAGTTATTGCAAGCTCTGGCTTTCCAGGTCGGCTCGCAGGTGTCTTACAATGAACTGGCCGGTCTGGTCGGGCTGGATTTAAAAACTGTGGAAAAATATTTAGACTTATTGGAAAAAGCTTTTGTAATATACCGCGTTACTTCTTACAGCAACAATCTCCGCAATGAATTAAAGGCCAGCAGAAAGATATATTTTTATGATAACGGCGTGCGCAACGCCTTGATTTCGGCTTTTAACCCGCTGGAATTAAGGAACGATATCGGCGCGCTTTGGGAAAATTTTATGATGAGCGAATTGCTGAAAAAAGACAAATACGCAAAAAATTTTGCGCACAGGTGGTTTTGGCGGACAAAGCAAAAACAAGAAATTGACTTGATCCATGAAGCGGATGGAGTTTACAAGGCTTATGAATTTAAGTGGAACGCTCAAAAAAAAGTTGGCTGCCCGGAGATTTTTAGAACAGCCTATCCCGAAACGGGATTTCAAGTCATCAATAAAGAAAATTTTGTTGATTATATTTAAATTTCTGCGGTCTCTCTCTCAATCGCTTCTTATTTCCCATACCAATCCAATTTGCGGGTCAGGTACATAATCAGCGCGGTCACTATGAAAGCGCCAATCGAGCCGATGAGCAAAGCGTAAGACTCGGCATTGAGCACCGCGTACAGCAAAATATAACTCAAGCCCAGGACCAGCCCCATGTACCAGCTTTTTTGCCACGAGCCGAGCAGTGCGCGCGAGTACAGAGTCATCATTGCCGCCACGGACAACGCGCTGATGCAGTACGCCGCGAAAAACGGAATTTGCTCCGAGAACGAAAGCAGCAGCAAATAGAAAATAATATTGCCGATGCCGGAAAGCAAATACGGCACGGGGTGTATCCGGCGTTTGGCGAAAATCTCCATCAGGAAAAGCGCCAGAAACGGCACGATCAAAAACAACACGGCGTATTTCACCGCGCGCGTGTTCAGCGCGTAAGTGTCGATTTGCCGGTAAAAATGCACGCCAAACAAAGAATCATTTGCGCTGCCGCGCCGCTGGCCTTCATCTTTCCAAAAAAGCGGAATATCGCGGCTCAAATGACTGACATTCCACTGCGCGGTGAAAGATTTGTCGGTGATATTAGAGCTGACCGGCAAAAATGCGCCGCGAAAAGACGGCGATGACCAATCAGCGAAAATGTTGACTTGTGTATCCTGGCCGATAGGCGATATTTGCACGGATTGGCCGCCCTGCACTGTAAGCTCTATATCAAAATTGGCGCGCTGCCCGGGCAAATACGCCAGCGCCGCGTGAATGCCGCCGCTTGAGGAATTGAGCAGTCTGTGGCCGTTCAAGCCCGGCTGAAAAAACAATTCACGATTATTCCAAACAGCGCGGTTGATCTGGCGAATGCCTTTTTGACTGTCTAGCGCGATGACCAGCTTGGCCGCGTCGAGCGACACTTTTTCATTGTCAGCCAGGTCTGCGAGCGCCGGCTGCGGATTAAAATTTCCGCTGAGCTTTATATTGCCGACAAAAAGCGGCACTGAAAATATGCCGTAATGACGCGTTTCGGTAGTGAAGTTTCCCTGGATGCTCAGCTTTTGCGGCGCGATGTAGAGAGTGAACGGCGTCTGCACGGTCTCAACTTTTTCGCCTTCTTTTTCCGTGCGCGTGCGAATAATCTTAGTGCGCACACCCGGCACGGCTATGACCGGACCGGCCTCGATAAACTCGCTGCCCCAGGCTTCCATGATTTTTTCTTCGGCTTCTTTCGCCGTATGACTGCGCTCGCGCACCAGCCCGTGGATCATAGAGGTCGGGATTAGCAGCAGAAGTATTATGAAGCCCAGACCGAGTATTTTAAAAATATGACTTTCGGAAAATTTTTGCAGAGCGGCACGGTCTGTTTTGTGCATGAAACTCCCTTGTGTAAAAATATTTTTTCTATTATATGATGAGAATGTGCTTGTGTCCAAGTCCAATTGCCAACATTAAAATAAACAACCTGTTTTTTTAATTTCCAGTAATAAAGGACAATACCGGGGTTTTCTAGACTACTTTCATAATATAAATTACCGTGTAATACGCCGGCAGGTCTATTGCATAGGGCTTATTTTCTCCAGTATTTTCATTAACCACTGTTTCTGAAGACACTAGCTCATTACCCGCGGAGTCTTTCGAATACCAAGCTGTTGGCTTATTATATTGAAAAATATCACGCGCATCTCCTGATAAAAATTAAGGCATAAGACTGCGGCTCGATGTTAAGCGCTGCCGCCGTGGTAGCGTTGTTGCCGGTATCGCCGCTTAAAGTGATAGTGTGAGTATGTTTGCCGGCGTCTTTGGTAGCAAGGGTGCTACTCACACTGTTTTTCATTGCGCCTCTCTCAAGGTCGCCCGAGTCAAGATTGCTATTTGTGCCGCCCCAGCCGTCTGCCTCATGCTTGTGCTCGCCATCTTCGCTAGTGGTAAATTCTCCACTCAAACCATGCGTATGCTCCGGCAAATTATTAGCGTCGATAGTTACCGCATTGCCGGTATTGCCGCCGGCGCTGCGGAAGCCTGTTTCGTTGTTGAAGCTGCCTTTGATAAAGCTGTTTACTAAATCTGGACAACCCCTGCCAAGGTTGCCCGCAATACAAGCGTACCAGCCAGCAATAGTTTCATCGTCTACCCAGTCAGAGCCGTCAAACATCAGTATAGTTCCTATGGGCAACGCGGCTTGAAAACTTAAATTGCCTATAGTTGTCATCACGGCGTCCGCCACGGCTTTTTCCGTAGGTATACGGGTATCATCGGGCGCGGTATCGGTCGTGCTGCCGGTGCGTATGGAAGTGGTTTTGGTCAGCACGCCAAGAGTTCCGGCTGCTGCTGTCTTGGTCAAAATATCATTGGCTGTGCCAGCCTCGATCTTGTCCTGCTTGGCGGCTAAGTCGCTGCTGCTGGCTTTGCTGCTCAGAACGGCCATCACCGCTTTTTCTGTAGGTATCTTCTCGTCGCTGGCATTAACCTCGTTGGTTTCCAGGGTTGTAGCTCTAACTAGTGTGTTAAATGTTCCCTCCGTGCCGGAATAAGCCGCGATGTCATTAGCTGTGCCAGCGGCTATCTTGTCCTGCTTGCCGCTCCTCAACGCGGCGAAATTTTTCCCGGCCAGTTTTGAGGACGGATAATAACTGTCGCTGGAACTGGCGTCCAAAACATCTGCCGTATCATTGGTTGAAGAGACCTGCTTGTTGGCCACATTTTCTTTGGTATGCAGAGCATTTCTCACGCCCGCAGCCGAAAGGTTTTTGCCAGCCTCGATATTGTAGGTTACCCCTCCAATTACCCCTGTAAAATCCGCGTCTGTTGTATCTGTGTAGTTACTGGCCATATACAATACCCCCTTGCTTTATTTAAGCTATAAAACTATATACTTGCTAACAGCAATTATACTTCCTAATGGCCATTTGTCAATATACTTGCTAATAGCCTATATAATTACCTATGGATTTGCGGCAGGTTTTTATTCACAATTTGAGAAGTTTGCGGCAAAAAGCGGATTTATCCCAAATCGAATTATCTTTGAACTGCAATATGGGACTCAATTATATCGGCGAGATAGAAAACGGACGCAAGTTTCCATCCGTACAGTTGATCCAGAAAATAGCGGATGTTTTGCAAGTGCCGCCGCATTTGCTTTTTTGGGACGAGCAAAATAAGCACAATAAAACCAGACTGCGTCCCCGGTCTATTGCCCCGGATACCCTCAAGAAAAATATGGCCGAGCAGTTGACCGCCGCGATCCACAAGGTGATAAAAGAATACTAAAAATGTGTTAAGATTTCCGCATGTCTGACAAACCCCATTCCTACAAAGCCGCCGGAGTTGATGTAGAGGCCGGTTATGCGGTTGTCGAAAAAATCAAAAAACACGCTGCTTCGACACATATCTCCGGAGCGCTCGGCAATATCGGTTCTTTTGCCTGTTTTTTTCAGCCGGATTTAAAGAATTTCAAAGAGCCGGTGCTCGTGGCCAGCAATGACGGCGTGGGCACAAAAGTCAAGCTGGCTGTAGCTTTGAACAAACACGATACTGTAGGTGTCGACCTCGTGGCCATGTCGGTCAATGACCTGATTTGTTCCGGCGCGACGCCGCTGTTTTTCCTCGATTATATTGCTGTACACAAAGTCGATCCGGCGCAGGTTGAGCAGATAGTCGCCGGCATTGCCGAAGGCTGCCGCCAGTCCAACTGCGCGCTCATTGGCGGAGAGACAGCCGAGATGAATGATATGTACCAGCCGGGTGATTATGATCTGGCCGGGTTTGCGGTCGGCATAGTGGACAAGGCCAAAATTCTCAATGTCGAACACGTAAGGGTTGGCGATGTGGTGGTCGGTCTGCCGTCGTCCGGCCTGCACAGCAACGGCTACTCGCTGGCGCGCAAAATTTTGGGCGAGGCGGATTATGCGGAAATGCTGACGCCCACGAAAATTTATGTCCAGGAAATTTTAGGTTATCTAAAATCCGGCGTGGAGATACACTCTATCGCCAATATTACCGGAGGCTCATTTTACGAAAAGCTGGCGCGCGCTATACCGGCCAATGTCAATGCCGTGCTTGACCCGCAGAGTTGGCAACCGCCGCCGCTATTTAAAAAAATACAGGCCGCGGGTCAAATAGAGCCCAAAGAAATGTACAGCGCGTTCAATATGGGTATCGGCATGTGTCTGATTGTTCCGCCGAGCGAGGCTGTGAAAATCAAGGGCAGGGTTATTGGAAAAATAGTGGAAGGGAATAAAATAGTGCTAATTGAGGGCATTGGGTAGTTTGGGATAATATGTAATACGACTTTAGATTATCCCAATTGACAGACAGCAATATTTGGGATAATATAAATCCACGATGCGATACATTATAAGACATTCTGCGGCTGTTTTAAAGCGTCTGACGGCTTCTTTTCCGGTGGTTTTGGTGACCGGGCCGCGTCAGGTGGGCAAAACTACCCTGTTACAGCGTAGTCAAGGCACGCGCCGCGCGGGTTATCTCTCTTTTGATGACCCGGCCTCTGTACATTCAGTCAGAGCTGACGCTAAAACTTTTCTGGCCATACATCCGTCTCCCGTTATTTTTGATGAGATACAATATGTGCCGGAAATTTTCCCATATCTTAAAATGGCTGTGGACGGACAGAGGAGAGCGGGGCGGTATTATCTGACCGGCAGCCAGCAGTTTCAATTGATGAAAAACGTTAGTGAAAGTCTGGCCGGACGAATAGGCATCTTGCAATTGCTGGGATTGTCTTTGCGGGAAATAGCCGGGGATAAATTTGCGCAGCCCTTTAAACCGACGCGGGATTATCTGACCGTGAGAAATAAAAACGCGCGAGGTCGCAGCGCGGCCGAACTCTGGCGGATAATTTATACGGGAGCTTTTCCGGCAGTGGTAACCGGACAGGCAGCCAGAGATGATTTTTACAGCGCCTACATCAAAACCTATATTGAGCGGGATGTGCGGCTTTTGACGCAGGTCGGCGATGAATTGCAGTTCATGCAGTTCATTACGGTGGCGGCCAGCCGGACGGCGCAAATGGTTAATTACCGCGACATGGCCCGGGACGCGGGCATCAGCGAGCCGACAGCCAAAAAATGGCTGTCTATTCTGGTTACTTCCGGACTGGTGTATCTGTTGCCGCCTTACGCGGCCAATGTTGCCAAACGCGTGGTAAAAACCCCCAAGCTTTATTTTCTGGATACCGGTTTGGCGGCTTATTTGACCAAATGGAACACGCCGGAAACGTTACGGGAGGGCGCCGCGTCCGGAGCGTTCTTTGAGACTTTTGTGCTGGCCGAAATATTAAAAAGTTATTACAACGCCGGACTTAATCCAGCGCTGTTTTACTATCGTGACAAAGATCAAAAAGAGATAGATTTATTGATCATGGAAAATGGCTGTCTGTATCCTCTGGAAATTAAAAAAACCGCCAATCCCCAGCCGCAAGATGCCGCGGCTTTTAAAGTATTATCGGCGATTAAAGGTCTACCAGTCGGCAGCGGTGGGGTGATTTGCTCCTGCAATGCTCTGGGCATTTTGGCCAAGGATCGTTATGCGATACCGGCGGGATTTATCTAATAATTTTTTCACATGATATAATTTGCTCATTATGTTTAATCTCGCTGTCCTCATCTCCGGCCGCGGCAGTAATTTGCAGGCCATACAAAAAAATATCGAGAGCGGCATTTTGCAAAACATGGCGCAAATCGCCGTTGTGATTTCCAGCAAAGCAGACGCTGCCGGTCTGACCTTTGCCAGAGAACACGGACTGACCGCTGTTATTTGTCCGGCGGAAAAAGATGTTCTCGCGGAATTAGTAAAATATAATATTGATTTAATTTGCCTCGCCGGTTATATGCGGATTATCTCGCCGGAGTTTGTGCAAAAATATGCCGGCAAAATAATCAATATTCACCCGACGCTGCTGCCTAAATATCCCGGACTGCATGTCCATGAAAAAGTTTTGGCGGCTGGCGAAAAAGAATCCGGCTGCACTGTGCATTATGTAGACACCGGCGTCGACACCGGAAAAATTATCGCGCAAAGAAAAGTTCCTGTTCTGCCTGGCGACACACCGGACACGCTGGCCGCGCGCGTGCTGGAGCAGGAGCATATTTTATATTCGGAGGTTATTTTAAGTTTATGCCAAAAATAAAAGAAAGCAATGTAGCGGAAATATTAAAAATCCACGAGAACGGCAAGATTAATGTCGCCAGCAATGCGCCAATTAAGGATTATGAAACCCTGTCGCAAGTTTATACACCAGGCGTGGCCAAAGTTTGCCAAGCTGTAGAGGCTGACCCGGCGCTGGCCAAAAAATACACTATTGCCGGAAACACTGTTGCTATCGTTACGGACGGCACGGCAGTGCTGGGGCTGGGTGATATCGGCGCGCTGGCCGGACTGCCGGTCATGGAAGGCAAAGCCGCGCTGTTCCGTGAATTTGGCGGCGTGAACGCTTTTCCTATTTTGCTGGACACCAAAGACACGGATAAAATCGTGGAAACTATTTTGCATATCGCGCCGACTTTTGCCGGCATAAATTTGGAGGATATTTCCGCGCCGCGCTGTTTTGAGATAGAACGCCGCCTCAAAGCCAAACTAAATATTCCGGTATTTCATGATGATCAGCACGGCACGGCAGTAGTAACGCTGGCCGGTTTGCTCAACGCTCTGCGTGTAATCGGGAAAAATATCGAGAATGTCAAAATTGTCATCAATGGCGCAGGCGCGGCCGGCATCGCCATTGCCAAACTCCTGCTGGCTTTTGGCGCGCGGCAGATAGTCCTGTGCGACCGTGAGGGAGCGATCTATGCGGGGCGCGCGGGACTGAACCCCGAAAAAACGTTACTGGCCGCGCTGACCAATAAAAGAAAGTTATCAGGCGATGTGAATAAAATTTTGGCTGGACAGGATGTGTTTATCGGCGTGTCTGCTAAGGATGTCCTGACTGCCGCGGCGGTACAAAGTATGAACAAAGATCCGATTGTTTTTGCTATGGCCAATCCCGACCCGGAAATAAGACCGGAGTTGATCACGGACAGCGCGGCGGTCATCGCCACCGGCCGTTCGGATTATCCCAATCAAATTAATAACGTGCTGTGTTTTCCGGGCATGTTCAAAGGAGCTTTTGCCGCGCGCGCGACGGACATCACGCAGGCAATGTGCCTCGCGGCCGCGCGCGCGATAGCCGCCTGCATCGCGGAAAAAGACTTGAGCCAGGATAATATTATCCCGTCCGTGTTCGATAAGAATGTCGCGGAGAACGTGGCCGCGGCGGTGGCGGCGGCGTGGCAGAAGCACGGCAGAGAGAAATAACATAAGGAGGATTTATGCGAAAATTATGGACAGTGGTAGCGTTGATCTTAAATGTGGTTTTGTTTGGCAGTGCGGCCAATCCAGCCAAAGATTTTGTTTATAAATTAAACGACGCCGGCGACGGCGTAGTCATCACCGGTTACATCGGCAAAAAAGGCGGCAAAGTTGTTATTCCGGAGAAAATTGAAGGCATGCCGGTGGTGCGTTTTGAGTGCGGCCCGCTGGACGGCTGGTCCGAGGGACTGATGTATTTCAGCAAAGACATTATCAAGCGCAATAAGAAAAACGGCACATACCGCCCACCGATCACCGAAGTGGTTTTTCCGGATACGATGACGGAGATAGCTGGCAAGAACGGCGTTTTTGAATCCTGCGAATCTCTGCGGAGCGTTACTCTGCCCAAAAAAGTGCGCTATATGAGCGGTCTTTTCAGCAACAATAATCCCAAGCTGACCAAAATAAAAATGCCCGAAGAGGCACAGGTCATCGGCGCAAGTATGTTCAGCGGCTGTGTCAATCTCACATCCATTGTTCTGCCGCGGGGACTGGAAACTATCGGCGAGTATGCTTTCTCCGGCTGCAAGAGCCTCAAATCTATTGTGATACCGAAGGGCACGGTCAGGATCGAGGATGGTGCTTTTCAATACTGCGAGTCGGCTACGTCGCTCAAACTGCCGGACAGCATTGAGTACATCGGCTCATACGCTTTCCGTGGCTGCGGCGCTTTGGCCAAAGTGGACATTCTCGCCAAGCAGATTGAGTACGGCGGCTATAGCACTCCGTCCGCTTTTGAGGGCTGTCTTAAACTCGGTTTGTCCGAGCAGAAAAAAATTAAGGCCAGCGGATACACCGGCGATTTCAAAGGCTTGTTCGGCGTGCTGTAAATGTCTGTCGCGGAAAATTTGGCCAGAATAAAATCCGAACTCGACTCTGTCCAACTCGTCGCCGTGACTAAATACGCCGCGCCGGAAGATAGCAGAGATTATATTCCTCTGCTGTCTTTTGCGCGGCAGAAATAAATTGCCAAACGCCGCCTACACATACTCCTTCATTTTCTTGATATAAATCACCGAATAGTAAGCCGGCACGGTGTCCACGGTGAAAGGAGCGTTCTCGCCAGTATTGCCGGTATTGCCGGCGCTCAAAGTAACACTATGCGCATGTGTGCCGCTTGGTTCACCGGAAGTTGCCGCAGAACCGGTGAAACTATGCTCATGACCACCTTCACCGGTCGTTACATTATGGCTATGACCGCCTTCGCTGGATGTTATAGTATGAGTGTGACCACCTTCGTTGGACGTTATAGTGTGAGTGTGGCTGCCTTGATTGGCCACTACTGTAATTCCTGTGCTTTCCGATGTTGAAGTTTTTGTTGACGTAGTAGCCCAATACACATCCCCATAATCCCAGGCAGCCGAAGGGTGAGCTGCATCATTATCCTGACCATGCCTTCCGCTTGTGGATATGCTATGACTGTGCTGAGGATCGTTGATCGTATGTCCGTGTGTGCCTCCATTGGCGGCAATTGTATGATTATGTGTGCCTTCATTGGCGGTAATTGTATGACTATGCGTGCCTTCATTGTTGGTAATTGTATGATTGTGCGTGCCAAGCCCGGTGATAATTCCGGCGGCCGTAACAGAGTGGGTATGTCCGGTGTCATTAACTCCGGTTACAGTTGTTTCTCCTGAGAAAGAATGATTATGCTGCGGTATATTAGCGCTGGTCAAAGTTACACTTGGTTGGTCATTGCCTCCTTTACTGCCGCTGCTTGCTCCGCCGCGAATAAACAGATTCCGCAAATCTGGCGTATTGTCCGTGCCGTCACAAATGTACCAGCCGCCGCGCCCGTCCTGCCAACTCCCGTCCATCATGAGTATTGTCCCCACCGGAAAAAATGTTAGATTGGTAATGTCCGAGGCCAACAGCGGCTTACCGGTTTCCACTTTAGTGTGTAATATTCTCGTCATAGAAATTCCCCCTTTATTATCTAATAGTGTGGTTTTGTAGTATTATTACTTAATAAGTAATAATGTGATTATATACCATAGTACGTAATTGTCAAGTGAATATTACCTGTCAGAATTATTTAAATGTCAATGAATCTAAGAAAGATTTTTATCAATAACTTACGGCGTATTCGCAAAGGCGCTGGATTTTCCCAGCTTCGACTGGCGGAACTCTGCGACACCTCTCTGAGTTATATCGGCCGCATCGAAATAGGTGTGTGTTTCCCGTCTATCGATATGATCGAAAAAATAGCTCAGGCCTTAAAAATCCGGCCTTATCATTTATTTCTGGACGAACAAAATGTCAACGGCAAACTCAAGCCGCTGTATTGGAAACCAGCCCTGCCGGAATTTATCAAAAAAGAAGTGCTGGCCAAGCTCAACGCCGCCGTGCAGACAGTGCGCAAATATTAGGCTTTCACAATGTGCCTTTATGCACAGCTGCGCGAATATAATTGTTTACTCTGGTTTGCCAGCCTCTGCCGGTAGAACGCAAATGATTAAGGACGTCAGCGTCGAACATTATATGCACATCCTGTTTGCGATTCTCTTTCAACGGTCTGCCTCTGCGAGTCGCTTTCTCCCACATTTCCGTTGTTGGAGTAAGGCACTCTGGATCTTGATCATCCGGCTTATGCCTTGCCGCTTCATTTGCCAGAGCGAGCATTTCGGCAGTAACACCTTTTTTTCTCAGAATATCCTTAATTCTAATCATAATAAAACTCCTTTTCTTTCTTATTGGCAATCCTTGCCGAAATAAGCCGGTATTTTCTGCCGCGTTTTGTGTAAACAACAAATAAAATATGTTGTCCTGTGTCCCCAATCGTCTGTAATCTTTTTTCTCCATATTCTTTTCTTGTGTCAATAAATTCTATGCGGTAGTCATCATAAAAAACATTTTTTGCATAATTAAAATCTAAGCCGTGTTTAACTCGGTTAATATTATTTTTAGTTTTATCCCATTCAAACTTGTTAAATAGGTCAAACAGCATATAATTATTATGTACATAATAATTAAGAGTGTCAAGTCAGCGCAAATATTAGGCAGTACTTTGTCCCTGCAACTTCTTGGAATATCTTTCTCGAAATGTTAAATTAATTTTATGTCTATTAAAGACAACCTGCAAAATATTCTCCAAGAACTCGGCGCTATCCAGCTCGTCGCCGTAACCAAATACGCCGCGCCGGAACAAATACAGGAGCTGCTGGACTGCGGATATTTCGTTTTGGGTGAAAACAAAGTGCAGGCCGCCGCGCTAAAAGCTGAGCAGTATAAACAATACCCCGTGCAGTGGCATCTGCTTGGCCATTTGCAGACGAACAAAGCTAAGCAGGCTGTGCGGATTTTCGAGGTTATTCAAAGCGTGGATTCTGAAAAAGTCGCCGCGGCTATCGATAAAGAAGCGGCTAAAGTAAATAAATGCCAGAAAATATTTGTGCAGGTCAATATCGGCCGCGAGCCGCAAAAATCCGGCGTGGCGGCGGAACTTTTGGCAGACCTGCTGGTATATTGTAGAAATTTAAAAAATGTCCAGTTGCTGGGGTTGATGGCTATGGCGCCCGACTTGCCGGACAAAGAACAGACCAAGCCGTATTTTAAGGAAATGAAAGAATTATTTGACCGCTATGCCGCGCCCTATGGTTTGGAGTTTTTAAGCCTGGGCATGTCCGGCGATTATCCGGCCGCTGTGCAGGAAGGCGCGAATATGGTTAGAATAGGCTCTAAACTTTTTACGGGGGAATAACGCGATGCGAAAAATTTGTTTTTTACTTTTAATACTGGCCGGCGCTGCTGCCCTGGAAGTTCCTCTGGCGCCGCTGAATAACAACGCTTATCCTGAACGCGTTCAGTATGTGGTGAAAGATTACATTAATAAAGAAGTTGGTTTTGTAACGGCCAATATTTCGGCGCAGATTGTTACCAGGCAGGGACGTAAATATTATCAACTGGAGTCTATCGAAGGAAAATATTTTCGCAACACGGCGCTGCTCAGTCAGGCAGACTTTACGACAGTTGAGGAAAAAAGATACGATGAACACGGCGAATTGATCGAGTCCTTTGCCGCTCGGCCAGACGGCGCGGTAAATTTTTTTCACAGGGATAAAAAAATAGATCTGACCGCCAAAAATCCGGGCAATGTTTATTCGCGTTACGCTTTTTTGATTTCTTTGAGCGGCTTTCCGTTTGAGCAAAAAGACAAAGTTGTAATGAATGTTTATATGTTTGAATACGGCAATGTCCTGCCGCTGCGCGCAGTGTATCAGGGCAAAGAAAAAATAAAAGTTCCGGCTGGCGAATTTGAATGTTATAAATTGGAGCTGGCCGTGGACGGTCTGCTGGGTTTGTTTGCGCCGGACAAATATTATCTGTATTACACTGTGGCCGCGCCGCATCATTTTGTGCGCTTTTATCAAAAAGTCGACGACGGCTCGTGGCTGGCCAATGAGTTGGTCAAGGTTTCTTTTTAGTTTTAATCAGGCAAAAGGTTATGTTATAATAAGCCTTTATCTTAAATTTAAGGCAGGCCAATGCTTGATTTTTTTCGAGAGCTGACACAGATCAAACCCAATATTTTTTTTGCCTATGATGTGCGCTTCGAGCCTTTGAGCGTTGAGCTGCGTTATGACCCGGAAGATGTGGAAAATGTCCGTGATGTGCCGCGCGAGCGGATTTCTTTGCCCGAGCAGTTGCTGCTGAATATTTTGTTGATGTGTCCGCAAAAAGACGGCCGTTATTTGGTCGGCAAGGAATACGCAGAAAAAGCCCTGTTTTATTTACACGAGTTGCTGCCGGGCGAGATCAAACTGCCGCCGGAAAAACCCTGGTTGAGTTTGCGCTACGCACTGACCACCTCGGCCAATAATTTCCGGGTCGCAGTCGATTTGTCGGACACGAGTTTTAAATTTTTACGCGACGTGCCCAAAGGCCGCCTGGCGCGCGCGGAAAAAATTTTTATTAGTTTTCTGGCTGGTGTGCCGGTTTCCAATGGCTGTTTTTATGTTAATCAAAAACTACTGGCGCGCCTGTGCTATTTGCTGGCCAAGTTAGACCGCCGGCAGATTTGCGGTACGGAGTTAAATTTTAGCTCCGCCAATCCCGAGCTGCGCGGCGTCTTCAGCGAGAAAAAAGGCCGGTATGAATTTCTTTTGCAAATCGGCGGAAAAGTTTTGCGTGCGGACAATGCCAAATTGCTTGGCGAAAAAAATCAGGTTTTGCTTTTTGCCAACACTATTTATCAGCTCGATCATTTTATCGCCGGCGCGTTGGCCAAATATTTGACCGGTACGGCGGTCTATTTAAACAAAGCCGAAGCGCTGCAATTCAGCGCAGATTGTCTGCCGGTCTTGACCGAGCGCGGTCTGTCGGTCGAGTTGCCGGAATCTTTGCGCGAGCTTAAAAACTCTGTGCTGTCCGGACCGCCGACGCCGGTGCTGGAAATCGTCAAAGAAGCCGAAGAAATTTTGGAAATTAAATTATCTTACGATTATGGCTTACCGGAACGGCCGGAGTACCGCGCTGACGACGAGTCAGATTTTTACGAGGTACAAAAGGACGGACAGACTTATTATTTGCGCCGCGACAAAAAAAGTGAGAACTGGCTGAATGTTTATTTGAGCGACCTGCGTTTCACAGCCAGACGGAATCGGTTTTTTATTGAGCATGATTATTTTGTGGATTTTATGACCTATGAATTTCCCAATCTGCGCAAAACTATTGGTTTGAAAGTTCTTGGCGAGCATTTGGAGCAATTTGTTTATACCGATCAAGCTTTCAGTGTGGATCTGGCTTTCACGCAGTCTTCCGGCATTGATTGGTTTGATTTCGCGCCGCTTTACAAAATCAAGGACAATGTATTTACGCACGAACAAATTCAAGGGCTGATTGCGGACAACAAAGAATATGTGCGTTTGGCCGACGGCTCACTGATCAAAGTGCCCAAGCAGGAGTTTGCTTATTTGCAAAGTTATCTCGAAGGCCGCAGTAAAAAAACCGCGGCTGGCAAATATCAGGTGCGCAAGTACGATCTGTATTATTTGTACTCCGGAGTGCGCGAGCAGATGAGCGCGCAGGTCGACGCTTCGCTGCAGACACTGCTGGCCGCGCTGGAAAATTTTTCCGGCATTGCCGCCGCGCCGCTGCCGGCCGGCATTCAAGGCCAGCCGCGTCCCTATCAACTGCACGGTTTCAACTGGTTGTATTTTTTGCACGAGCACAATTTTCACGGCATTTTGGCTGATGATATGGGGCTGGGTAAAACTTTGCAGGTGTTGCTGCTTTTGGCCGGTCTGAAACAATCCGGCCGGCTGGAATGTCCGGCGCTGATCGTCGCGCCGACTTCCGTGGTTTACAACTGGGTGGCTGAGATCAATAAATTTACGCCGGGTTTAAAAGTGCTGGTTTTGTCCGGCAGCCGCGACAGGATTTTGAAAGTCAAAGAAGCCGCGAATTACGACATAGTAATCACTTCTTATGCATTGCTGCGCAATGATCTGGCGCATTATTCCGGCCAGCAGTTTGATTATCTTGTCCTCGATGAGGCGCAGTACATCAAAAATCCCAAGACCGGCATTGCCAAAGCGGTCAAATGCCTGCAAACGCGCTGGCGTCTGGCGCTGACCGGCACGCCGATTGAAAATAGTCTTTCGGAATTGTGGTCGATTTTTGATTTTCTCATGCCGGGTTTTTTGTCCTCGCTGTCTTTTTTTCGCGCTATGTATAGCGGCGAGCCGAAACGGGTGCGCAAAAAAGTTCACCCGTTTATTTTGCGCCGCGCCAAAACTGAAGTGCTGACCGACCTGCCGCCGAAAAATGAAATAGATTCTTTTTGCGAATTGCTGCCGGAGCAGGAGGCCTTGTATCTCAAAGTTTTGCAGGCGCAAAAAAGAGAATTACTGTCCGCGCTGCGCACGACGGACATCAACAAAATGCAGCTCAATATTTTGGCCGGCCTGCTCAAACTGCGGCAGGTCTGCTGCCACCCCGCGCTGGTCAAAAACGAACGGCTGATCGTCGAGTCGGCCAAGTTCAATCAATTCAAGGAATTGGTCGCGGAGATACTTGAGAACGGCAGCAAAGTAATCGTTTTTTCGCAGTTCGTGGAAATGCTCTCGATTATGCGCAAATATCTCGACGATGAAAAAATTAAATACGCCTATCTCGACGGCGCGACCAAAGACCGCCAGCAGCTGATCGATAATTTTAACGCGGACGCGCAGCTTCCGGTTTTTTTGTGCTCGCTCAAAGCCGGCGGTGTGGGCATCAATCTGACTTCCGCCAATTATGTGATTATTTATGATCCGTGGTGGAATCCGGCCGTGGAGCAGCAGGCGATGGACAGAACGCACCGCATCGGCCAGACCAAAGAAGTTTTTGTGTACAAGCTCATCACCAAAGGCACGGTCGAGGAAAAAATCCTCGCTTTGCAAAAAAAGAAAAAATCTCTCATCGACGCGGTCATCACCAGCGACGCCGCCGCGGAAAAGAAAGTCACCAAAGAGGAGCTGGAGGAATTGCTGGCGTATTAGCATGATTTTCACTTTTTGCGCAAATATTGGGATATTATTCATACTATACCAGTAAAAAATATACAAAAATGTTGATTTTTTTCGGTATAGTATATAAAACTTGACAAAATAACATTATTATTCTAATATATAGGTGATGTTAAAGCGCGAGCAGTTTTTACAGCCAGTACGCCCCTTTCTGGAAATAACCGATTTGGTCAAGGTTATTATCGGCATTCGGCGTTCCGGCAAGTCTGTTTTGCTGGAACAGATTGCCGATGAACTGCGTGCCAAGGGCGTGGACGACGAGCAGATTATTGCGGTCAATTTTGAGTTTATAGAATTTGCGCGGTTAAAAACCGCCGGTGCGCTCAACAAATATATCCTGAAACGCGCGCGCCAAAATAAAAAATATTTTTTGTTCTTTGACGAAATTCAAGAAGTCCAGGATTTTGAGCTGGCGGTAAATTCTCTGCGTGCTCGCGGCAATCTGAGTATTTTTATTACCGGCAGCAACGCGCATTTATTGTCCGGCGAATTGGCGACGCATTTGTCCGGCCGCTATGTCCAGTTTTTTGTCACGCCTTTTACTTTTAGCGAAGTTGTGCAGCTAAAAAACAGCGAGGACCAGCAGGGTGTTTTTGAGGATTTTTTGAAATGGGGCGGACTGCCCGGGCGTTTTGTTTATCAGACCGAGAATGATACGCGCAAGTATTTGCAGGACATTTATGACACAATTGTTCTACGCGATATTATTCAGCGCGCGAAAATCCGCGATCTTAATCTGCTGGACAATATAATTCAATTCTTGCTGGACAATCTGGGCGGCATTTTTTCCGCCAGTACCATTTCTAAATATCTTAAATCGCAAAGCCGCAAGGTGTCGGCGGAGACGCTGTACAATCACATTGAATATATTTTAGGCTCGTTATTATTTAGGAAAGTAAACCGCTATGATCTCAAGGGCAAAAATGTTTTTGCCACTCTGGAAAAATATTATGTTGCGGACTTGGGTTTGCTGCAATTGAAACGTTCGGCGCTCAACCTTAATTGGGGCGCGCGGCTGGAGACGGTGGTGGCCAATGAACTGCTGGCGCGCGGATACACTATCAATATTGGCGTGAAACGCGACAGCGAAATTGATTTTGTGGCGAATAAAAACGGCAAAGCGGAGTATATTCAAGTGGCTTACACTATTGACAGCGAGGCGACTTTGAAACGTGAGCTTTTCGCATTCCGCGGCATTCCGGGTAAAAAACTGCTGATAACCGCCGACCGGCGGGATTACAGTCAGGACGGCGTGGACGCGGTCAATATCATAGACTGGCTTTTGGACAAATGAAGCCAAAACATCACTCGCATCTCCTGATAAAAATTAAGGCGTAAGACTGCGGCTCGATACTGAGCGCTGCCGCCGTGGTAACGTTGTTGCCGGTATTGCCGCTTAAAGTAATAGTGTGAGTATGTTTACCGGCGTTTTTGGTGGCAAGGGTGCTCTTCTCACTGCTTTTCATTGCATCTCTCGCAGCGACGCCCTCCATAATATTTTTACTTTGGCCGCCCCAACCGTCTGCCTCATGCTTGTGCTCGCCATCTTCGCTAGTGGTAAATTCTCCACTCAAACCATGCGTATGCGTCGGCAAATTATTAGCGTCGATAGTAACCACATTGCCGGTATTGCCGCCGGCTCTGCGAAAGCTTGTTTCGTTTGTGAAGCTGCCTTTGATAAAGCTGTTTACTAAATTTGGACAGCCCCTGCCGACATTGGCCGCAATGCAAGCGTACCAGCCAACAATAGTTTGATTGTCCACCCACTCAGCGCCGTCAAACATCAGTATAGTTCCTATGGGCAACGCGGCTTGAAAACTTAAATTGCCTATAGCGGTTTGCACGGCGTCCGCCACAGCTTTTTCCGTGGGTATACGGGTATCATCGGGCGCGGTATCGGTCGTGCTCCCGGTGCGTATGGAAGTGGTTTTGGTCAGCGTGCTGAGAGTTCCAGATGTTGTTGTCTTGGTTAAAATATCATTGGCTGTGCCAGCGGCGATTTTATCCTGCTTGGCGGCTACATCGCTGCTGCTGGCTTTGCCGCTCAGAACGGACGCCACGGCTTTTTCCGTGGGTATCTTCTCGTCGCTGGCATTAACCTCGTTGGTTTCCAGGGTTGTAGTTCTAACTAGTGTGTTAAATGTTCCCTCTGTGCCGGAATAAGCCACGATGTCATTAGCTGTGCCTGCGGGGACATTGTTTTGCTTGGCGGACAGACTGTTAGAGACCAATTTGGACGATGGGTACATAGCATCGGAAGTGGAAGACAACGTTTCGGTCGACACTTGCTTGTTGGCCACATTTTCCTTGGTATGCAGGGCATTCCTCACGCCCTCAGCCGAAAGCGGCAAGCCGGTGTCGATATTGTAATTCCCTGTTGTAAAATCCGTGTCTGTTGTATCTGTGTAGTTACCGGCCATATACATACCCCCTTATGTTTAAGCCAAAATTCTATTAAAAGATAGAACTTTGACTATTATAAGAATGATACTCCGTCGTTAAGCTTTTGTCAATTATCTAGTAAAGGGTGTGTCAAATGACCAATGAAATTTTAAAAAAACTTATCAGCGGCAAACTGGAGTTTTTGCGCAAAAACAGCGGTGAGACCAACGAAGCTGCCGCGGATAGTTTGGATATAGATTTGAGCGAGTTTTACCGCATTCTCAAAGGCCACCGCCTGCCGCATCTCAAAACGCTGCTGCGCATCAATAGAAAATACGGCGTGAGCATGGACTGGTGGTTTAGCGAACTGGACGGGGCGGCGCGGGACAAAACTCCGGTCCGCCAAAAAGCTTTTGAATTGCAAATTGCCGGCTTGGTTAAAAAATTGGACGCTAAAACTCAGGAAGCGGTTTTGGCCATGCTTAAAATCCTGGTTAAATAAAATGCCTGCACGCTCAATACAGTCCGCTGGCTGAGTTTGGGACGGTGAGCCTGCGCTCAGTGTCCGATGTTTCACTCAGTCTGTGTTATAATTCACTTCAATAATATGGTTCTCCTTGTCCAAAAATACGGCGGGACTTCCGTCGGCGCTATCGCCAAAATCCAAAATGTCGCCAAAAAAGTTTTGGCTGCGCAGGCCGCCGGCAATCAGTTGGTTGTCGTAGTTTCGGCGATGGGGCCGACCACCGATGTTTTGATTGCCAAAATAAAAGAACTGACCGCGGCGGCTGATCCGCGCGAATATGACGCGCTCGTATCGATTGGCGAAAATGAATCCGCCGCGCTGCTGGCGCAGGCGATTATCGCGCAAGGCGGACAGGCGGTTTCCCTGACCGGCTGGCAGGTCGGCATACGCACCGAAGACCAGCACAATAAATGCAAAATTATCAACGTCGATACACGGAGAATTAAGCAGGAACTGCGCGCTGGAAAAATTGCGGTCATAACCGGCTTTCAAGGCTTAAATTCGCGCGGTGATGTAACGACTATCGGCCGCGGCGGTTCAGATACTTCGGCGGTGGTTATCGCTTCCGCGCTGGGGGCTGATGTTTGTGAGATATACACTGATGTGGACGGCGTGTATACCACCGATCCGCGGCTTTTGCCGGAAGCGCGGCTGCTCGAGGCGATTTCCCATGAGGAGATGCTGGAAATGGCCAGCCTCGGCGCCGGCGTGCTGCATCCGCGCGCGGTCGAGTGCGCCAAAGTAAATGACATGACTATCGCGGTCAAGCACAGCCACAAAACAGGAAAGGGGACGTTGATCACTATGGCAGGAGAAAAGTTAAATACAGTTTCGGGAGTGGCCGCTGATGACGATGTGGCCAAGATTGGCTTGCTGCATGTGCCGGATGTGCCGGGCATGGCCGCGGAATTATTCGGCGCGTTGGCCGCAGCAAAAATCAACGTCGATGTTATCGTGCAGAGCATTCACGAGGAGGCCAAGAAAAACGATATTTCTTTCACAGTGAACAATGAGGATTATGCCAGGGCTCTGAAATTGACCGAGGAAAAAGCGCGCGGCTGGGACGGCTGCCGCGTGGCCGGCAACACCGACGTGGCCAAAGTTTCAGTGGTCGGCATTGGCATGGCCAGCGCTCCGGGCGTGGCGGCGCGCATGTTCTCGGCGCTCGGACGGGAAAAGATCAACATTCAGATGATTTCCACTTCGGAAATTAAAATCTCCTGCATCATTGAGAAAAAAGAATTAAAACGCGCGGTCAAGTCAATTCACAGTGAGTTTGAACTGGATAAATAGCAGTAAAATTTAGAGGTAGAAAATTGTAATGTTGAATAAAATTATTATGGAAGGCAAAGAAATCATTCGTTATAAAAGAATGAATCAGGTCAACAAAGCCTTGGGAATTGATTGTAATTTGATCGATGTCTCCAGCGGGATATCTGGTGATAGGCTGTGCGCAAGATTCAATGTTCCTGTGGAAGTGCCTCTGCCAAACGGCGATAGAGGAAAGATAGATTACGTGCTTTTTAATGTGGTGTGGAACATTATAGAAGTCCGGGTAACTGAACCAGTCGCATTGCAGATGGAAGACGGCGTTTTACTGACTGCACTGGCCGGCGAGATAGTTAGATTTAATAGGGACAGCAAAATAGATTTTCTGCCTCTGGAGTGGCCGGAAGATTCATTCTAGGCAGCGTTGACAGCGGCGGCGTAATAATGTATATTCTCTTTCCCTTTTCTAGAGGGACGATCTTTGAAAACTGAATAACGGCAAATAACTATTCCCATAGTTATTTGAAACATGCCAGTACGAATTTTTTTTGTAAATTTTTCCAAAAAATTTTCTTTTAACGGGGAAACAGCGTAATTGCTGTTTCTATAACCTGTCAGAGATGAAACTCGCTATTTGCGTAACTGCAAATGGTTATTATTAAATGAGAGTTTGATCCTGGCTCAGGATTAACGCTGGCGGCGTGCCTAACACATGCAAGTCGAACGGCAGCATGTCTGTAGCAATACAGATGATGGCGAGTGGCGGACGGGTGAGTAATACATAAATTATCTGCCTTTCAGACGGGGACAACCTAGGGAAACTTGGGCTAATACCCGATACGATTTTAGAGTTGATTTCTCTTTAAGGAAAACAATTAGCTTGGCTGAAAGATGAGTTTATGCCTGATTAGTTAGTTGGCGGAGTAACAGCCCACCAAGACGATGATCAGTAGCTGGTCTGAGAGGACGAACAGCCACACTGGAACTGAGACACGGTCCAGACTCCTACGGGAGGCAGCAGTGAGGAATTTTGCTCAATGGGCGCAAGCCTGAAGCAGCGACGCCGCGTGAATGATGAAGTCTTTCGGGATGTAAAGTTCTGTCGATGGGGACAATAATGATGGTACCCATAGAGGAAGCACCGGCAAACTATGTGCCAGCAGCCGCGGTAATACATAGGGTGCAAGCGTTATCCGGATTTACTGGGCGTAAAGCGTATGTAGGCGGTATTTTAAGTCAAACTTCAAATCCCGGGGCTCAACTTCGGTTCGGGTTTGATACTGGAATACTTGAGTTTGGGAGAGGAAAGCGGAACTAACAGTGTAGCGGTGAAATGCGTAGATATTGTTAGGAACACCCGTGGCGAAGGCGGCTTTCTGGATCAATACTGACGCTGAGATACGAAAGCGTGGGGAGCAAACAGGATTAGATACCCTGGTAGTCCACGCTGTAAACGATGCACATTAGGTATAGGGGGTATCGACTCCCTCTGTGCCGAAGCTAACGCGTTAAATGTGCCGCCTGGGGAGTACGGTCGCAAGATTAAAACTCAAAGGAATTGACGGGGGCCCGCACAAGCAGTGGATCATGTGGTTTAATTCGACGATACCCGAAAAACCTTACCAGAACTTGACATCTGGGGAATTTCGCAGAAGTGCGAAAGTGCCCGCAAGGGAGCCTCAAGACAGGTGGTGCATGGTTGTCGTCAGCTCGTGTCGTGAGATGTTAGGTTAAGTCCTGCAACGAGCGCAACCCTCGTGTTGTGTTGCTACATTAAGTTGAGCACTCTCAACAGACTGCCCGTGGTAAACGGGAGGAAGGTGGGGATGATGTCAAATCATCATGCCCTTTATGTTCTGGGCTACACACATGATACAATGGCAAGCACAAAGGGAAGCCAAGCCGCAAGGCGGAGCAAATCTCAAAAAACTTGCCTCAGTTCAGATTATAGGCTGCAACTCGCCTGTATGAAGATGGAATTGCTAGTAAACGCAGATCAGCATGCTGCGTTGAATACGTTCCCGGGCCTTGTACACACCGCCCGTCACACCATGAAAGCCGGATATATCCGAAGTCAGTGAGCCAACCG